>DVLP01000412.1 GCA_018715445.1 Candidatus Avipropionibacterium avicola
GGCATGCACCCGCAGACGCTGCGCACCTATGACCGGCTGGGCATCGTGACCGCACGTCGCACCCGCGGTCGGGGGCGGCGCTACTCGCCCCGTGACGTGCAGCGGCTCCGGCTGGTCCAACACCTCAGCCAGACCGAGGGGATCAACCTGGAGGGGATCCGTCGGATCCTGGCCATGGAGGACGAGCTGACCCGGCTGCGGGCCCAGGTCGCTGACCTGCAAGACCTGTTGGCGATCGCTCGGTCCCAGTCCGGTGCCCGTACCTTCACCGCCGACCAGTCCGGTTCGGTGCACCTGGGCCGTCACTGGGTCCGTACGGTGCCGCGCGCTCTGCCGCCTGCCTGACCGTGGCGCCGGATCGGTACGGTCGGGTGATGGACTTCCGCCGCCGTGACGATTTCGGTGTCGAACCGTGGCGCTATCCGGGCGAGCCGGTGCCCCACAGCGGTCTGATGACCGATGACTCCTACCGCCCACTGCCCGACCCGGGATCGTTGGACCGGACCCTGACCGGCCTCGGCGTCGCTCCGGTGGTCCGACGCCACACGGTGCTGGCCGTGGGATCCAATGCGTCGCGGTCGGTGATGTGGCGCAAGTTCACCACGCGCAAGGCCTCCCCGGTGGTCCCGTTCCTCCAAGCTGCCGTACGAGGACTGCGGCCCGGGCACAGTGCGCACATCAGCATCCGTGGCTTCATCCCGGCGGCTCCGGTCTTCGATCCCGATGCTCGGACGGTGCTGGTGGTCTCGCTGCTCGATGACGAGCAGTTGGCCGCGCTGGATGCCACCGAGCCGAACTACCAGCGCCTGCGCCTGGACCCGCGGAGCTGCCCGGTCGAGCTCGAGGACGGGACCTCGCTCGAGGATGTGTGGGTCTACGTCTCCGAGCACGGCACCCTGGCGCAGCCCGGTGAGGCCCCACTGTCGTTGCTGCCCCAGGAGGAGCTGTTCTCCCTGCTCCGGCGGGAATGTGAGCAGATCGCATCCCTGCTCCCCGACGACCCTCACTCAGCGATGAAGTCCCTCGCCGCATCTGCCGACCTGCGCACGTCGGTGGTGGAAGCCCTGCGCGCGGCCGGGTGGATCCGCCCCGCGAGTTACCTGCGGTAATCCGCTTTGCACACGCAGGAAGGGGTGCAAAGCGCAGCAAGTGGTGTCAACGCGGCGTAGATGGTGTCAACGCCGAGCCGATGAAGCGAGACGAGGTGGTCAGTCGGACTGGTCGAGCAGGCCGGCATCCCGTACGGCCATGGCGGCGCTGACCCGGTTGTCCACGGCCAGCTTGTCGAAGATCCGGGTGAGATTGGCCTTCACGGTGGCGACCGAGAGGTACAGGGTCTCGGCGATCTCGGCGTTGGTCCGGCCCCGGGCCATCAGGACGGCCACCTCCCGCTCGCGATCGGTGAGCGTGGCAGCCTGCTCGGCCACGGCCCGGTCGACCGGCGCCTGACGGGTCGCTGCGCCGATCACCGTGCTGGCGACCTCGGGGGACAGCACCGGTTCTCCCCGGTGCGCGGCGTGGATGCCGGCGATGATCGCCGAGGGTTCCGAGTCCTTCAACAGAAATCCGGCGGCCCGATCACCCAGGGCCTGCAGTACGTGGGCGTCGGTGTTGAAGGTGGTCAGCACCACCACGGCGGGGGAGTCCTTCCGCTCGGCAAGCTCGGCGAGCACGCTCAGTCCGTCGCGGACCGGCATCCGCAGGTCGAGCAGGACCACGTCCGGCGCGGTGTCGGCGATCACCGTCAGTCCCTGCTCACCGTCGGCCGCCTCGCCGACCACCTCGATGTCGGGGTCTCCGCCGATGATCATGCCCAGCCCGGTCCGCACCAGCGGATCGTCGTCCACCATCACCACGCGAATCATGGCTCCATCCTCCACGGAACGGTGATCTCGACGACGAACTCGTCCTCGGTGCGTCGATGACTGACCCGGCCACCGACGCCAGCGGCCCGCTCGGCCATGCCGACCAGCCCGAGTCCGGAGCCGGTGTCGTCGGGCATCGCCAACGGGGTGAGTCCGTTGCGGACCACCACCTCCAGCTCCTCGCCGGGCGTGCCGCTCACCCGTACGGTGGTGGGCGCTCCCGGCGCATGCTTGCGTGCGTTGGTCAGCGCTTCCTGCACCATCCGGAACAGTTGGCGGCTGGTGTGGGCGGGGACCTGGGTGGGGTCGACGGCCATCTCCAACTCGACCGGCTGGTCCTCCGAGCGCTCTGCGACCAACACGGCCAGGGAGTCCAGCGTGGGTTGCGGCGGCTCGACCCCTTCCGCGTCCGGGTCGCGCAGGGAGGCCAGCACCATCCGTAGCTCGTCGAGCGAGGCCTTGGCGTTGTCGCGGATCACCGCCGCCGTCTCGCGGGTCTGCTCCGGGTCCAGGTCGGTGCGATGGGCCAGCACCCCGGCATGCAGGGCCACCAGGGAGATCCGGTGGGCCAGCACGTCGTGCATCTCCCGTGCGATCGCCTCCCGCTCGGCCAGTCGGGCGCGGGCGATCCGTTCCTGCTCGACCTCCTGACGGGCCTGGACGGCGTTGGCGCGCTCGGTGTCGGCAGCCTGCTGGCTGCGCCAGACCAACCCCACCAACCCTGTCGTGGTGATGATCCCGGTGGAGATCACCCACTCGATGGTGGAGGCCTGGTTCCACGGTGCAGCCAGCGGGCCGACGAGCAATCCACCGGTCCGGGCGGCGACGAACCACACCAAGGTCGCCACCACGTCGGCGAGACGACGATGCCGACGTGCCACCGAGGCCGCCATGGCCGCCGCGACACCGGTCACACCGGGGCTCAGGAAGAGCAGCACACCGAGCGCCACGACCACGACGACTGGCGCCCGGCGTCGCAGGGCGAGTAGCACCAGCGCCACCGGCGGGACGCCCAGCAACAGCACGGTCAGCAGGGGCTGCGCGGTCAGACCGGTCACGACCAACGGGGTGGCGAAGTAGGCCATCACCAGGACCGAGACCAGCCACGGTGCCAGACGGGCCGGGGCAAGCCGAGCCGGTGCTGATCTGGCTGGTGCAGGGCGAGTTGGCGCAACCCGGGTGGGTCGGTTCTGTGCGGACACGACCTCAGACTAGGCAGCCCTCGGCCCGTTGCCCATCGACCTTCGGCCAGACCTGCTTGGCCGAAGGTCGACGTCGTGACGGTGGAGCGGTCGACTCCGGGGCGGCCAGGACGAGCCGGTTGCCCGATGTGGTCGTCGGCCGTGACGGGTGGACTGGGTCCATGATCGTTTTCGAGGACGTGACCAAGACGTACGGATCGACCACCGCCGTCGACCACCTGAGCTTCACCGCCCCGGCCGGGCGCATCACCGGCTTCCTGGGGCCCAACGGGGCCGGCAAGTCCACGGCCCTGAAGGTCCTGATGGGCCTCACCCGCCCCACGGGTGGTCGGGCCATGATCGCCGGTCGCTCGTGCCGTGCATGGTCCAACCCGGGCCATCTGGTCGGGGCCCTGCTCGATGCCGATGCGTTCCATCCCGGCCGCAGTGGCCGTGAGTCACTGGCGCTGTCCTGCCAGGTGCTCGGGCTGGCGCGGACCAGGGTCGACGAGGTGCTCGAGGAGGTCGGGCTGACCCCGCAGGAGTCCCGACGTCGGGTCCGGGCCTACTCCCTGGGCATGCGACAGCGCCTCGGCCTGGCGCAGGCCCTGCTGACCGATCCGCCGGTGCTGGTCTGCGACGAGCCGGCCAATGGACTCGACCCGCAGGGTCAACGCTGGCTGGCCGAGCTGTTGGCCGACCGTGCTCGCCGTGGCTGCACCGTGCTGCTGTCCAGCCACCGACTCGCCGAGATCGAGCGGATCGCCGATCGCGTCGTCATCCTCGCGAACGGCCGACTGGTCGTCGAGGACACCGTCGCCGGTCTGCGGGAGGCCCACGCCGATCTGTCCGAGTACTACTTCACCGCCACCAGCCACGCCGACCGCGCCGCCTGACCCCCGCATCAGCCCACCCACCCGAAGGAGACACCGATGAACGCCCCACTCACCCCTGACATCGCTGACATCGAGCGTGTCGAGGACGCCAAAGGCGTCGAGGACACCGAGCGCTTCGAGACCACCTCGGCCACCGGCCCGCAGGTCCGGGCAGCATCTGGACCCGGGCTGGCCCGCCTGAGTGTGGTCGAGCTGCGCAAGCAGGTGGACACCGGCGTCGGGATGGTGCTGGTCGTGGTGGCCGCCCTGCTGGCCGGAGCGTTCGGCGGCGGTGCCCTGCTGCTGGGCTCGGCCGACAGCTACGGCGAGGTGGCCCGGATGGCAGCCATCCCCGGAGCCACCCTGGCGCCCGTGCTGGCCATGCTCCTGGTGACCGCCGAACGCAGCCACCGTACGGCGTTGTCGACCTTCACCCTCGTGCCCCGGCGCGGTCGTGTCGTGGCCGCCAAGGCCGTGGCCAGCATGGCCATCGGCGCCATGGTTGTCCTGCTCTCGCTGGTCGCCGCCCTGGTGATCACCCCGGTCGGGGCTGCCGTCACCGGCGAGTCGATCGGTTGGCAGCTCGACGTGCGGGGGTTCGCGTTCTTTGCTGTCGGCGTGATCCTCTCCACCCTGTCCGGATGGGCACTCGCCCTGGCGATCGGCAATGCGCCGGCTGCCATCGTGGTGCTGCTGGTCTGGCCCATGCTGTCCTCGATGATCCTCGGGGCGAACCAGGCCTGGAGCACCGTCGTCACCTGGTTGGACATCACAGCCGTGGCCCGGTTGGCTGACGGTGCCAGTGTCGACCTGGTGGCCAAGGCGACCGTCGGGATCCTTGTGTGGGTGGTCGTCCCGGCCGTGGTCGGCATCCGTCGGGTCCTGATCGAGGAGGTGCGTTGAGATGAAGCGGACCGTCATCGTCATCCTTGCGTGCTTGGTCCTGCTGGTCGGCGTGGGGATCGGTGCCCACCAGTGGGTCACCCATCCCCGAGGCCTCCCCGAGGCCGTCGAGTTCGCCGAGGCCGACCTGGGTGAGTCGATCACCTCGGCCCGGGTGATCGGACTGGGGGAGGCCACCCATGGCAATGCCGAGTTCCAGCAGCTCCGACTGGAGCTGGTCCACAAGCTCGACGACGTGGGCGTGATCCTGCTGGAGGAGGACTTCGGGCGGCTGGCCCGGATCGACGACTGGGTCACCGGGGGCGAGGGTGAGGTCCACCAGATCACCCGGGAGTTCGGCTTCGTGCTCAACCACACCCAGGAGATGGCCGACTTCCTCGAGGGGATCCGCGAGATCAACCAGCACCGTCCGCCCGAGCGCCAGATCCATCTGGTCGGGATGGACGTCCAGCGGGTCGACGCCAGCAAGGAGATCGCCCTGTCCTGGTTGGCCGATCACGATCCGCAGGCCGCTGCCGAGCTGGAGGATCAGTTGTCCGGTTGGGACGACGACCACGACATCGATCCGACCACGCTGACACCGCCGGTCGAGGAGTTGGTCGCCGCGATCGAGTCCGGTCCGGCCGACGAGGGCCAGCGTCGTGCCGGTGACGCGGCCCACGCCCTGCAACAGCACCTCGCCCTGGAGCAGTCGTCGAACCGTTCGGCGACCCGTGCCGAGATCATGGCCTCCAACCTCATCCGTACGGTGGACGCGATCCCGCAGGACCAGCAGGCCCTGGTCTTCGCCCACAACGGTCACCTCGACAAGTCCGCGGCCGCGTACGGCGGCTCCGACCTGGGCTCTGCCCTGGCCGAGCACTACGGCGACTCGTACCGGGTCATCGGGACCGAGTTCGTCCACAACGACCTGATCTCCGGGCAGCAGCAGAAGCGCTGGTCGGTGGGCTGGACCCACCGCACACCGCTGCGGGGGATGTACGAGGGCACCGAGCAGGGCTACCTCGAGTTCGCCTCGGCCTCCGAGCAGAACCGAGAGGTGCTGGCCCGACAGGTCCGGATGGGCAGCGCGGGCGAGGGATTCCAGCAGTGGCAGGCATGGGTGCCGTGGTTCAACTCGGTGGCCATGGTCCCGCTCGACAGCTATGACGCGCTGGTCCTGGTGTCCGACGCGGCCCCGGTCCGACCCCTGCGGTGAGCCGGATCAGGAGAACCCGATGATCCCCCGGACCGTGCCGTCCTTCGCGCCGGCCACGATCACCGGGCCACCGTCGGCCCCGTCGGCGAGCACCGCGGTCGAGGCGGAGCAGGCCGTGGTGACCTGGAAGACCGGGCTGACCTCCTGGGCGGCCAGGTCGATGCGGACCAGGGCGCCGGTGTTGGAGACCATCCAGTACAGGTCCTCGTCGGAGGTCGGCACCAGACCCGCACGGTGGCTGATCGGCAGCACCTCGGACGACCAGCTGACCTCCCCGGTGGCGCTGTCGTGCATCGCGATGGTGCCGGGGGATCCGTTGATCGACAGCACGCCGTCCGCGGTGACCACCGGTGCGGTGTAGCAGCCACGGTTGAACCCGTCGACCGACCAGCGCACCTCGCCGGTGTCGGGCTCCAGGCAGTACAACTCGGTGTAGGTGTTGGCGATCAGGCCGCCGTCGTCGAGGAAACTCATCTGCGAGGCCCATGGACCGTGGATCAGCGATCCGTAGACCGAGGTCTGGGTGGTGCAGCGCCGCTTCCAGATCGTCGAGCCGTCGTCGGGTGACAGGGCCCAGGTGAACCCGTCGCCGCAGCCGAGATAGATCCGGTCCCCGTCGAAGGCGATCCGGCCGGAGGAGATCCCGGCCAGGTCGGTCTGCCAACGGGACTTTCCGTCGGTGGTGAGGCAGTGCAGGGTGCTGCCGGCGACCACCAGCAGGTGTTCCTCGTCGTCGATCTCGGCGCTGGTGATGCGTGACACGACGGGGACCTCGAGGTCACGGGCCCAGGCCTGCGTGCCGGAGTCGGTGGCGAAGCCGTACAGGCTGTGGTCGACCGAGCCGACCACGACCAGCTCGCCGTCGGCGGCGAAGTGGGCCCCGTGCGACATCGGGCCGACCTCGGCCGACCACTGCGGTGTGGCGGCATCGGCGCTGACCTGCAGGGCCGTGAGGTCACCGCCGGTGCTGGCCGCGACCACCAGAGCGTCGTTGATCGCCAGGTCGCCGTCGATCCGCCCGCTCAACTGGTGCTCCCAGGCCACGGAGATCTCGTCGCTGGGCAGCGTGAAGTGCTCCATCTGGTCGTAGCGGCCACCGCCGGTGTCGTTGTTGACGGTCCGCAGCGCCATCCGGTGCAGACCCGGTGGCAGATGGGAGGCGTCGACCTCGGCCACCCACTCACCGGCCGTGGTGGAGCTGAACTCGGTCCACGACGGGGTGGGGGCGCCCTGGGGCCAGATCCGGGCGTAGACGTCGGTCGCCGCCGCCGGCGCGCTGATGGCGAGCTTGACGGTGGTGCCGTCCACCTCGGTGCTGGCCTCGTACGGGCCGACATCGCCGCCGGCGCCGGGATCGGTGAGGTCGACCGTGGTGACCTCCAGCTCCTCGACCTCGCCGTCGGCGGGGACCAGCACGTGGCTGACCTCGAGCCGGTCGCCGTCGTCATCGGTGACGCGCTGGAACCAGTAGTAGCCGGGGTCGTCCTTGGTCGAGGCCCCGACCAACTGGGTGAAACCGTTGGCCTGCAGCATCGACTCCGAGTGGGTGTGGCCGGCCAACAGCAGGCGTACGGGGTAGTCCGCGATCGCGGTGAGGAAGTCGTCGTTGTTGAAGACGTAGTGCCAGTGGTTGGTGATGGGGAAGTGGCTGAACACCACGATCGGCTTGTCGGTGCCAGCCTCCTTGAGGGCCCCGGCCAGCCAGTCGAGGGCGTCGGAGCCGAAGGTGAAGTCCCACTCCTGACAGGCGACGTCGTCGATCCCGATCACGTGCAGCCCGCCGGCCTCGAAGCTGTGGCGGGTGGCGCCGAAGACCTCGCGGAAGTCCTCCAGCCCGTCGACGGTCCACTGCACCTCGTGGTTGCCGGGGACGTGGTGGATCCGGTCGCTCAGGGCATCCGGGACCGTCGAGCGATAGCCCAGGTACTGGTCCTTGGTGCCGTTGTCGACGATGTCGCCGCAGTGCAGCACACAGCTCGGATCACGGTCGGCGATGTGCGCGAACACCCGGGCCAGGTCGTCACCGCGCTCCGGGGCCTGCAGGTTCTGATGGGTGTCGGTGACCATGGCGAACCGGTCCGACGCCTCGTCGGCGGCCCGGGCGAGGGAGGGGGCCAGTCCGGTGCTCGCTGCGGCGAGCGTCGCGGTGGCCGAGCCGGCCAACAGGTGCCGCCGGGAGATGCCCCCCGGGGTCGGCCGGGCAGGGTCGCTGGGGTGGGGGGCCTGGGGCAGCATCATCACGTCCATCGTGGTCGAGGGCATCGTCTGTCGGAGCCGGGGGACGGCTGTGTCGACCCCTGCGACACTAGCGGATCACCCTGATTCTCTGGGTTGAGCGCACCAGACTCAACTTGCTCTTGCCAATCATCTACGGCGGTGGCATAGTTGAGTCCGGCAGACTCAACCCTTG
>DVLP01000413.1 GCA_018715445.1 Candidatus Avipropionibacterium avicola
CCTCAATCGATGCTTCCGTAGCTCCGAAGAGCACCATGCTGCCGACGAACGCGTCAGTGGCTGGGTCAGCGATAGTCAGCACCGCGAGGTCGCCTCGTTCCAGGCCGTCGTGGATCTCGCCTTCGATCAGACCGGTCACCGATGCTTCGGTGTACTCCGGTTCGGGGAGGTGTGCGTAGCTGCGCACCAGCGTGTCGGTCGTTCCGGTCGCGTATGCGGCCGCGTCCTCGGGACGCATCGCTCGCAGGCGCACACGGTTGTTGTGGAGGGGCAGGAGAAGAGCGTCCAACATGTTCACTAAACTAACATAGTTTGGATACTGTGGTGAACAAAGTTCGGATAGCCTGGTCGTGTGAGCTACTGGGACCACCGCAGACCCGTGCACCGAACGCGAGCGGTCGACGTCGATGAGGTCGCCCGCGTCGCCGTGGCGCTTCTCGATGAAGGGGGGCTGCGTGCTCTCACCGTCCGGGCGGCGGCAAGTCGCGTCGGTGTCGCCGCTGCCAGCCTCTACTCGCGAGTCGAGTCCGTTGACGATCTTTTCGACCTCGCCCTCGACAAAGCTCTCGGCGACGATCAGAACCTCACCCAAGTGAGTGCGGAGGGCGAGCTGCCGGAGGTGATGATCGCTTACTACCGGCATCTCGTGCGTCATCGGTGGGCGTGCCAGGTGATCGGAATGCGTGCTCCGAGAGGACCGAACTACCTTGGTCTTTCTGAACGCATGGTCGTTCTCCTTACCGATGCGGGGGCATCTGATCCGCTCGGCGCGGCCTACGTGTTGTCGAACTTCGTGATCGGTAGCGCTACCACCGCACCGATGGTCGGCAGCGAGCGTGCCGCTCCGGTCGACGTGGAGGTCGCGCCCTTGTATGCGCGCCTTCACGACGCGCACGCCGTCGATTCCGAGGCGATCCTGAGGGCTGGGCTGATGGCCCTGTACTCGCAGGCCATCGCATAGGCGACGCGAATCGACTATGTGCGGCAGTAGGCGGCGCGGCAGCATCAGTACCGCCCCGTGCCTATTTCCTGTGAAGAAGACTTAGGTCCTGATCGCAGTTGCGACATCTCCCGGAGAGCGATGAGCAAGGCGAATGCACCGAAGGCCAAGTTCAGAACGTGGGCCGGTGTAGCGAGGCCGATCACGGCGCCCCGGAGTCGACCACGACACCGGTCACCCTCCTCCATCCCGGTCGAGACGCCTGGACACCGGTCGAGCTGAGCGTGCGGGTCCTGTCGCGCATGGGCGGGCCCGCCGAGTTGGTGATGCTGCGCGAGTGCGGCCACTTCCCCATCGAGGAGCCAGGCCTGTCCGACCTGATCACGACCGTCGTCGATCTGGCCGGGTGAGCGGCACTCGCACGATACGGTGGCCTGCATCATGGATCGTGCGAGACTCGAGGCCTTCATCCTGGTGGCCGAGGAGGAGTCGTTCAGCGCCGCCGCGGATCGGGCCGGGACGGCCCAGTCGACCATCAGTTCACGGATCAAGGAACTCGAATCCTCCTTGGGTCTGGACCTGTTCATCCGCAACAGCCGGCAGGTACGCCTGTCCGAGGCCGGTGAGGCTGCCCTGCCGGCGGCCCGTACCGCGCTCTCCGCCCTCGACGCGGTCGCCCAGTCGGTCGACGAGGTGGCCGGGATCCGTCGTGGGCGGGTCCGGCTCGGTGTCGTCACCGGCGCGGAGGTCCCCGAGCTGGGAGAGGCCCTCGCCCACTTCGCCGACCGGTTCCCCCAGATCGAGTTGGTGATCACCAACGCCTCGAGCGCCGATCTCGAGGTGGCGGTGGCCGGCGGCAGCCTCGACCTCGCGCTCGTCGTGCGGCGTGGCCCCTCCCCCTTGCGGTGGGAAGGGTTGCTGCGCGATCGACTCATGCTGATCAGCGACGGCACCGACGCACGAGGCCGCGGGGGCCGCACCGTCACCATCGCCGATCTGCACGGCAGGCGCCTCATCGTCCTGGACGCCGACGCCGGGTCGCGTGAGGCCATCGAGACAGCCGCCCGCCGGGTCAACACCCAGTTGTCGGTGGTCGCCCAGGTCGCGACTCCGGGCATGGCCGTCGACCTGCACGAACGCGGGATGGGCGACCTCGTCATCCCCAGCAGCGTGGCTCCCGGCCGTGGCCTGCCCGTCGTGGATGAGCACGGCGATCCGGTCTCGATCGACGTCGGCCTGGTGATGCACCCGGTGATCCGCACACCGGCCGCCGAACTGTTGCTGCACAGACTTCTCGACGATCTCGGACGCCCCGGCCCGTCATCCTGACGCGTGCTCCACCCGGCCCGGCCAGCTCCTGATCCCGGCCGCGTCGGTGCCCGCCCAGAGCCGTGCGGTCCCCAGTGCCGCGACCGCCGACAGCACTCGTGCCACCGCCCGACAGCACGGCGCCAGACTCGGCCGTGCCCTGGCCGTGATCACCTCGGACCACTCGACCCCGTCACACATCCACGTGAGGAAGCGAACGGTCTCGGCCGGGGTGTAGCCGATGGCCCAGGCCTTGGCCTCGAACTCCTTCCACTCGTCGTGGGTGAGCACGCTCGCGGCGATCGCCATGGCGTCAAGCTCCTCGTGCGCCAGATGCCGCAGCAACGGCGCCTCCAGATCGTCCAGTGCCCGAATCACTGCCCTGGGTTCGGCCCGGTCGGCGACCAGCCCCCGGGCTGCGACCTCGAGGCGCAGCAGCGGCTCGTCGATCGCCTCGTGTTCGGACTCCATGTCCTCGAGCAGGCGACGGCTCTGCGGAGCGCGGGCCATCAGCAGCGGCCAGAGATGATGGTCCTCACCCTCGTGGTGTCGCCGCAGCTCGTTGGTGTTCCACAGCAACACCCGACCGAGGGCGCGGGCCCGCCGTCGCGACAGCAGCTGCGGTGACTCCAACAGCCGCCGTGCCCGACGGAGGTCGCGACGCAGCGCCGCGTGGAACAGTGCCATCGTCACCGGGTCGGCTGGCTTCGCGTTCTCGCGCGCTCCATGGGTGGCGGTGCGGTCCTGGTGGGTTCTCGACATGCCACCAGCGTGGGCGTTCACCCAGCGATCTGTACAACCGATCCTTGCGATGGCAGCGATCGGACAATCCGATGGCGCGGCTCAATCGGCTCGGTCGGCTCAGTCGGAGCGGCGCCGTTCCTCGACGACCTCGACCACGTCGGCGATCGAGTCGGCCACCCGGGTCGGCCGGTACGGGAAGGTCTCGACCGCGGCGGCCGAGGTGGAGCCGGTCAGCACCAGCACGGTGCGCAGGCCGGCCTCCAGGCCGCTGATCACATCGGTGTCCATCCGGTCACCCACCATCACGGTGTGCTCGGAGTGGGCATCGATCCGGTTCAGCGCGGTCCGCATCATCAGCGGGTTGGGCTTGCCGACGTAGTACGGCTGGCGTCCGGTCGCCGCGGTGATCAGTGCCGCCACCGACCCGGTCGCCGGCAGGGTCCCTTCCGTGGACGGACCCGAGACGTCCGGGTTGGTCGCGATGAAGCGCGCCCCACCCTCGATCAGTCGGATCGCCCGGGTGATGGCCTCGAAGGAATAGGTCCGGGTCTCCCCCAGCACCACGTAGTCGGGCTCCCGCGAGCCCAGGGTGTAGCCCGCCTCGTACAGCGCGGTGGTCAGGCCGGCCTCGCCGATCACGTACGCCGTCCCACCGGGTCGCTGCTCACGCAGGAAACTCGCGGTGGCCAGGGCCGAGGTGAAGATGCACTCCTCGGGCACGTCGATCCCGCTGCCCAGCAGGCGCGCCCGCAGGTCACGCGGGGTGTAGATCGAGTTGTTGGTGAGCACCTGGAACCGCAGGTCGAGCCGTCGCAGCGTGTCGATGAACTCGGCAGCGCCGGGGATCGCCTGCTCCTCATGCACCAGCACGCCGTCCATGTCGGTCAGCCATGCGTCGACATGGGCGGCCTCGGCCGGGCCCGGGGAGATCGCCATGGCGGCAGTGTAGACCCTCGTCACGGCTCAGGAGCGGTCACTGGGCGAGACCGTCACCGGGCTGGGTTCCCCCTGGACGCCCCGGTCCCTAGCGTGGTGGGCGAGCCCGATCCCCCACCTGATGGAGACCCGTGATGTCCGAGCGTTTCGTCGTCACCACCTACAACCTGTGGACCAATGCACGCTGGCCGGAGCGGGAGGCCGCCGTACGGGGCTATCTCGACCTGACCCGACCGGATGTGTTGTGTGTGCAGGAACTGCAGTCGCACTCACGCGAGGTGATCGACCAGACCCTGACCGGCCACGCCCGGGTCCACGACGACTTCGAGGGCTGGTCCGAGGAGGGCAACATCTGGTGGTCGAACGACCTGTTCGACCTGGTGGAGCACGGCGCCGAGGACCTCGGTCAGCTGTCCCCGCAGCGACGCCTGTTCTGGGTGCGGCTCAACCACCGCCGGTCCGGGCGGACCGTGCTGGTCTCGACCGCCCACCTGACCTGGCAGGGCAATCCCCGCGAGCAGGAGGAAGGTCTCTCGCCCCGGGTCGCCGAGACCCGCCGCACCATCGAGCACCTGGACCGCCTCGCCGGCGAGCAGGAGCCCGTGCTGTTCATGGGCGATCTCAACGACAGCGCCAATGTGATCCGGCGGCTGCGAGCCGCCGACTACGTCGACAGCTTCACCGCCAGCGGGTCCCCACTCGCACCGACCCACCCGGCCCGCCCCACGGCCAACGGCACGCCCCAGGTCCTCGACTGGCAGTTCCACCGTGGCCCGATCCGCGCCATGACCAGTCATGTCGGCGAATGGTTCCTGGACGAGCTCGCTCCCTCGGACCACAAGCCGGTGGTGGCGACCTACGGATTGGACGTCTGAGCGGACTCCCGACCACCGGGGAACAGGTCGAGCAGTCGGCGGACCACCTCGTCCGACACGGCCGGGTCGAGCGGTGCAGGGTCCGGCTCACCGCGCGGTCCGTGCACGATCTCGTGCAGGTCCTCCATCTCACGGTCGAGCTTGTCGGCCGCCTCGGCGGCCACCCCGAGGCGACGGATCACGTCCTGGGGGACCTCTCCGCGGTACTTGTAGAAGATCTTGTGCTCGAGGCTGGCCCAGGCATCCATCGCCACGGTCCTCAGCTGGACCTCCACCGGCACCCGTACCGCCCCGGTGGACAGGAAGACCGGCACCTCGACGACCGCATGCAGTGAGCGGTACCCGTTGGGCTTGGGGTTGTCGATGTAGTCCTTGACCGTGATCACGGCGATGTCGGGTTGCCCGGTCAGGGCCTCGAAGATCGCGTAGGTGTCCGAGATGAAGGAGCAGGTCACCCGTACCCCGGCGATGTCGGGGATCGACCGTACGCTGTCCATGGTGCGAGGCAGGCCCTTGCGCAACACCTTGTCCACAACGCTTTCGGCGCTCTTGAGCCGGCTGGAGATGTGCTCGATCGGGTTGTAGGTGCTGAGCTCCTGGTACTCCTGGCGCAGCACCTCCACCTTGGAGCGGACCTCCTGCATCGCGAAGCGGTACGACAGCATCACCCGCCCGAACTCGTCGCGGATCCTTCTCATCGTCGCGAGCTGGCCCTCGAGGTCCTGCTCCTCAGGTGTCGCCATGGCCACCATTGTCCCGGCAGGGCCAAGTCAAGCCCAGGCGGAGCCGGTACGGTCAGGGACGTTCCCAGGCCTCGATCGGTCCGTCGACCACATGGAACAGGGGATGGCACTCGGGCTGGGCACGGCGCAACCGCTGCGCATCGTCCGGGCTGCGGTCCGCGAGCTTGGCGCCGAGGTGGCTCCACTCGTGGGCGATCTGACCCGAGGTGACCGCAAGGGCGCCCGACTCCCCTGCCGGGCGACGGATCCGGGTCCGGTCGAAGTGGTAGCCCCGGGCCGTGGCCTCCTCGTGGAGCCCGCACAGGTAGTCACCGATCGCCCCGAGCGGATCGTCCTGGGCCCGGAACCGCTCCAGCTGGGGATGGTTCCGGTAGCCGGTGGTATCACCGGCCAGCACGGCCTGGGCCAGCAATGCCTCCCGCCAGCCGGCGACCAGGCCTTGGCGGTCCAGGTGCCGGGGGTGCAGCGACCAGAGCCTCATGCCTCGATCCTGACAGACCGGCTCCGGGAGGTACCACCGGTGCCTCACGCTGCGCAGGATTGCTAGACTGGTCGGCGGCAGTCCAGCCGCCCTGGTCCGGGACGACCCGATCAGGCAGTGCAGTCCGGGGACGACCCCGTACGGAGACCTCCCCATGCCTCGGACTTCCTTGCAACGCAGGGATTCAGCCACCTCGACCCCTCCCACCGTTCGCCAGGTCCTCACGTCGCCGACCACGCTCGTGCCGATGCTCGGTGCCTGGCTGGTGGTGTTGCTGTCAGCGATCCTGCACGAGCCGGTCTTCACCGCACCGTTCAGCGTGGCCCCGACCGTCATCGCCTTCGTGGTCGTGCTCGCCGCGATCGTGACCGCTGCCTTCGGGGTGGTCCACCAGGCCGAAGCACTGGCCAAGATCCTGGGCGACCCGTACGGCACCTTGGTGCTGACCCTGTCGGTGGTGGTGGTCGAGGTGATCCTGATCTCCTCGGTGATGCTGGGCCCGGCCGAGTCGGCGACCATCGCCCGCGACTCCCTGTTCGCCGTGATGATGATCATCCTCAACGCCGTGATGGGGCTGGCCTGCCTGCTCGGCGGTCTGCGCCACGGCCACCAGCCGTACAACCGGCAGGGCAGCGCGTCCTACCTGGTGATGATCATCGCGCTCACCTCGCTCGCCCTGATCCTGCCGGGCCTGCTGGGCAGCTCCGACGGCACCCTGGGCACCGTCCAGGCGATCGGTCTGGCAACGATCTCAGCGCTGCTCTACGCGTTCTTCCTGTTCCTGCAGACAACCCGGCACCGCGACCTGTACGTCGAGGTCGAAACGCCGGGCCCGGCCCAGACCGAGCCCACGACCACGACTGCGCGCCCCCGCGCGATCATCGCCGTGCGATCCGTGCTGGTGCTGGCGACCGTGACACCGATCGTGCTGCTCTCACACGACCTGGCGATCCTGTTGGACGTCGGGATCGAGGCACTCGGGGCGCCGCCAGTGCTCAGCGGCATCCTGATCGCGATGATCGTGTTCACCCCCGAGGCGGTCACCGCCGTCCGTGCCGCCCTGTCCGGGGAGATGCAGCGCACCATCAACCTCGGACTGGGCGCCTTCGTCTCGACCCTGGGCCTGACCATCCCGGCGGTGCTGGTGATCGGCCTGCTCACCGGTTCGTCGGTGGTGCTGGCCGAGTCGCCGGCCAACATGCTGCTGATCGGGGTGACCCTGGTGCTCAGCGTGGTGAGCTTCACCTCACCGCGGACCAACGCCCTGCTCGGCGCGGTCCATCTGGCGGTCTTCGCGATGTTCGTCGTGACCGTGTTCACGCCGTGAGCGGGCCCGGGCCTGCCAGCGTCCGTCACGCTGCTCGATCTCGATCGGATAGGCGAAACAGCGGCTGATCCATTCGGTGGTGAGGATCTGGGCGGCCTCGCCACGCGCCAGCAACCGACCGTCACGCACCAGCACCGCATGGGTCGTGCTCCCGGGCAGCTCCTCGAGGTGGTGGGTGACCAGGATCGTGGCGAGATCGGGATGGCTGGCGTGCAGGTCGTCCACCGTGATCAGGAAGTCCTCCCGGGCCGCCACGTCCAGACCGGTGGAAGCCTCGTCGAGCAACAGCAGGGGCGGATCCGGCAGCAGCGCTCGTGCGATCAGGGTGCGACCACGCTCCCCCTGCGACAGCGTCGGCCATCGGTTGTGGGCCAGGTCGGCCAACCCGAGCAAGGCGATCAGTTCCTCGGCCCGGGCCACGGTCGCTGGATCGGGCTGCCAGCGCGGCACCAGCTCGATGCTGCCGGTGGCCCCGGTCAGGACGACCTCGGAGACGCTCAGGGGTGAGCGCAGCGGATGGCGGGGGTTGACGTGTCCGATGGAGTGGCGCAGCTCGCGGACGTCCACCCGGCCGAGCTTGTGGCCGAGCACGTGGACCGCACCTCGGGTCGGGTGCTCGACGGCACCACACATGCTGAGGATGGTGCTCTTGCCAGCTCCGTTCGGACCGAGCAGGGCCCAGTGTTCCCCGGCCCTGACGGTCAGGTTCACGTCGGTCAGGATCTGACGGGACTCCCGGACGAAGTCCACGTCCTCGAGCCGGAGAACCTCCACAGCAGTCATGGGCCACGACTCTACGGACTGCGAACGGTGGTGACGGCGGTGACCAGCAGCTCGAGCACCGCCGACTCGTCGGCCGGGAGCGCGAAGGCCTCGACCGTACGGGGATGACGGGCCGGGTCGACCCGCGACAGCGCGGCACGGAAGGCCGAGGTGACCGGCGCCGACGGTGCCAACATCGAGGCGCCGTGGACCCACTCGACGACCAGTGCGGTCGCGGCCACGGCACCGGGCAGGTCGTGGCCCACCCGGTCGACGAAGAAGTCGAGCAGGGCCTCGTTGAGGGCCAGCGAGTGTGGTCCGGCGATCCGTTGGGAGGCCAACAGCGCCACCGATCCGGGTGAATTGGCGAACAGGGCCAGACCGTGGTCGAGGAAGGCGTGCAACGCCTGCTCCGGTGACCCCGCTCGTAGCAGGCCCAGGTCGAGTCGACCCAGGAAGTCGTCCCCGACGCGGTTGCGCAGGGCCGCCATGTCGTCGTAGTAGGTGTAGATCGCGGTCGGGGTCACCCCGGCCTCACGCGCCACCGCCCGCAGGCTCAATCCCTCCGGACCCACGGTCGCGAGCACCGCCGTCGCCGCTGCGGCCAAGCCGTCGGCGGTGATGTCGCCCCGGGGTCCCCGTCGGCGTCGCTGGTCGCTCACCCGACCATGGTAGCGTCTGTTTTTGTGCAGCGAACAAATGGCCGTACGGCCCTGCTCTTCGTGATCGCGATCCTGGCGAGCATCACCGTCATCTGCGCGATCTTCGCGCTCAGTGGCGTGGCCATCCCCGAGTGGTTCGTGATCGTGGGCCGGTGGCTTCCGGCGATCGTCGCGGTCGTCGTCGCCAAGCGGTGCCGCGTCCCGGGAGGACCGCTCGAGTGGTTCGCCCTGCGCCCGGGCGGCTGGCGTCGCCTGGTGGGTGGCGGCGCACTGGCCGTGGTCACCCTGGTCGCGGTGTACGCGTTGAGCGTCGTGCCGTTGGTCGTGAGCGGGATGGCACGCCTGCAACCGTGGTCCGCGTTGATCCAGGTCGCCCTGGTGTTGGTGCCGATGGTGCTGCTGTTCTCGTTGAGCACCCTTGGCGAGGAGGCCGCCTGGCGTGGCTTCCTGCAGGGACTCCTGCAGGACAAGGGGTTCTGGCGCTCCTCGGCGATCATCGCCGCGGTCTGGGTCTGCTTCCACATCCCGCTCCACCTCACCATGGCCGCCCAGGGCACCCTGCCGGCACTGATCGCGGTGACCTCGACGCTGACCTTGTTTCCCCTGGGACTCTTCCTGAGCGCGGTGGTCTCACGGTTCGCCAGTGTGTGGCCGGCCGTCTTCGCCCACGCCCTGCCGTTCTCAGCCATGAACCTGCTGGCCGATGCCGGGGATCTGGGCACCTCTGCGCTCTGGCTGTTGACCGCTCTCACCTCGGTGGTGCTGATCGGGGCGGCCCGGCTCTTCGCGCCCCGCGCACGCGCCAGCTGAGCCAGAATGGGGCCATGGGCCCGTCGCCACCACGCCTCGACGTGAAGACCTGGGAGAGCTACCGCGCCACCCGGGGCCGCTTCGACGTCATCGACCTGCCCACCCGGCGCTACCTGATGGTCGACGGACACGGCGACCCCAACACCGAGGCCTTCACGGCAGCGGTCCAGAGCCTCTATCCGGTGGCCTACACCTGCAAGTTCACCTCGAAGCGCGAGCTCGGCCGCGACCACGTGGTGCCACCGCTGGAGGGCCTGTGGTGGGCCGACGACATGGACAGCTTCACCGTCGGTCGTGACAAGTCCCAGTGGCACTGGACGCTGATGCTGTTCACCCCGGACTGGTACACCTGCGATCTGGTGACCAACGCCATCGAGACCGTACGACAGCGGAAGGCGCCACCCCGGATCGATGACCTGCGGTGGCAGGACCTGTCCGAGGGACGGGTCGTGCAGACCCTGCACGTCGGCTCCTTCGACGACGAAGCCGACGTGCTCGACGAACTGCACCGGCAGGTGATCCCCGGACACGGCTGGACCATGTCCGGGCACCACCACGAGATCTATCTCAGCGACTTCCGTCGGGTCCCCGAGGACCGCCGGCGCACGATCCTGCGCCAACCGGTCACCGGGTGAGCAGATCAGGGCGTCAGGATCACCAGGTCTCCGGTCGCACGGGTCATCGCGACGTAGCGGTCCACCGTTGCGGCAAGGTCGTCGGGCTCGGGCGGGGTGCCGACGACCACGACCAGGTCGAACTCCAGACCCTTCGCCCCCTCCGGGGTCATCACCCGGACCCGGGGCCGTGGCGTCACCGCAACATCCCCCAGCACACAGGCCGTACCGTCGTCATGCTCGCCCAACCAACGCTCCAGCACGTCGTCGAGTTCGTCGAGACGTCCGTGGCGCACCGGTCGACCACTCTCGCGGATGGAGCGCGGGACGTTGGCATCGGGCAGCACGGCCCGGATGACCGGTTCGGCCTCGGCCATCACCTCGGCCGGGGTGCGGTAGTTCACGTCCAACTGGCGATGGTCGATCCGGTCGAAGCCGAGACGCGCCAACCGTTCGCTCCAGGTCTCGGCGAAGCCGTGGCGAGCCTGCGCACGATCGCCCACCACGGTGAAGCTGCGTGACGGGCACCGACGGATCAGCATCTGCCACTCCGCCTCGGTGAGCTCCTGCGCTTCGTCGACGATGATGTGGGAGTACGGCCCGGCCAGCCGGGTCGGCTCGGGCAACGGGACCCGCTCGGTGTCGACCAGGGCAGTCCGCAGGTCGTCGCCGTGCAGCATCTTCAGGTTGCCCTCGCCGTCGTCGTAGACCTCCCCCTCGATCAGGTCGTCGATCACCTCCGCCCGTTCCTGGCGCTCGACGCGCTCGGCCAGGGCTCGCCGGTTCTGTTGGCGGACTTCCTCCGGCTCACCGATCCGTGCCCGCGCCGCATCGAGCAGGGGCAGGTCGCTCATCGTCCACGCCTGGGGGTCCTCGCGTTGGAGCAGTCGGACTTCCTCGGCGCTCAACCACGGCGCGCACCGACGCAGGTAGGCCGGTACGGTCCACAGGTCACCCACCAGCTCGGCCGGGTCGATCAACGGCCAGGCCCGGGAGAAGATGTCGACGAAGTCCTCGTTGCGCCTCAGCGATCGCACGATCATCTCGTCGGTGACGCCGTCGAACTCCTCGTGCTTGTCGACCAACAACTCGACCAGGGTCTCCCACACCTGGGCCCGGGCCTCGTTGTGGGTGAGACCGGGCTCCACCGAACCGAAGGCTTCGGCCCAGTCCGCCCGGGTGGCCTCGACGTCGTCCCAGTCGGTGGAGACGACCACGGTCTCGGTGGGTGGTTCCTCGTAGAGCGCGATCGCCGGTTCGATCGCCTCGACCATCCGGGCCGAGTCCTTCAGCCGGGCCACGGCCGGATCCTGCTCCGGCAACGCCCGGGCCCCCTCGGCGATCAGGTCGGGCACCGTGCAGATCTGCACGCCGTCCTCCCCCAGACTGGGCAGCACGTCGGCGACATAGGCGAGGTAGCGATGGTGTGGTCCGACCACCAGGACACCACCGCCACGACCGTCCAGACGAGGATCGGCGTGCAACAGGTAGGCCGCCCGGTGCAGCGCCACCACCGTCTTGCCGGTGCCGGGACCCCCGTCGACGATCAGGGCGCCACGCGAGGAGGCACGGATGATGGCGTCCTGGTCGGTCTGCAGGGTGGCCAGCACGTCACGCATCCGGGGTGAGCGACTCGCCCCCAGGCTGGCGATGAAGGCGGACTCGTCGTCCAGGTTCGGCCCGGTGAGCGCATCATCGACCAGGGCCTCGTCCCAGTAGTCGGTGACCTGGCCACCACTCCAGCGGTAGCGCCGTCGACTGGCCAACCCCATCGGGTGCGCCCGGGTGGCAGCGAAGAAGGGCTCGGCGGCCGGGGCGCGCCAGTCCACCAGCAACGGCGTACCAGTGCGGTCGACCAGTCCGATGCGGCCGATGTGGATCGGCTCGGAGCCGTCGGCCGGGACCATCCGCCCCAGGCAGATGTCAGCGCCGAAACGCTCCAGCAGGCGCAACTGCTGGCTGGTGGCATGGATCTCCAGGTCACGGTCGAGGGCACGGGTGCCCTTGCCGGCCGCCTGTCGACGCAGGTCGGCCAACCGGTCGGTCAGGGTGACGACCTGCTGCTGCAGGCAGTCGGCGATCGCGAGCAGGTGACGATCGTCGTCGCCGATCAGGGTCGGATCGGACTTGGCGGCGCGGCGGCCGGTGAGGTGGAAGAGCGAACGGGTGGAACCGGTGACATGGGTCATGGGGTGAGCTCCCTGTGGTGGTGTCCCGACGTGGGCTGTCGCAAGGACCCAGCGATTGTGCCGCACACCCGGGGCCTTGAAACAAGACCCCCACTCGGCTATAACCTAGATACAGCAGGGAAGTTCGAGCCGGTCGATGACGACCACGCTCCACCCGCCATCCCCCGTTCGGACCATCACCGGGATCCACAGATCTGCGGGGTACGATCCGGGCCCGTGCCTGATGTGGAGCCGAGCCCAGCGACGGGGAGCGTGGTCGACTACGCGGCGTTGCCCGGACCGGGCGGCCGCAGGTCCCGGATGCCTGCCCTCGACGCCAGGGCCTGGACCCTCAAGGTGGCACTGTCCCAACGCCCCTGGAGCTTCGTCGCCTCGATCGCGATGGCGGCATCCTTCGTGTGCAACGGGTTGACCCCGGTCGTGGTCGGCAAGGCGGTCGACGAAGCGATCGCCACCTCGTCGCTGGGCCGGCTCGGGTTCTGGGCCCTGGTGTTGGCCGGGTTGTTCGTGGTGGCGATCTGCGTGAACGTGATTGCCCGCTTCATGCTGATCCGTAGCCAGCAGCTGGTCAGCCACGACCTGCGCACCATGGTGACCGACCGCATCCAGGACCCTCGCGGCTTCGCCGGCCGGGAGCGGACCGCCGGCGGACTGCTGTCGATCGCTTCCTCCGACACCACCCGGGTCGGTGAGATCGTCATGATGACGGTGATGCCGGTGGCCGAGGCCGCCTCCATCACCTACGGCGCGATCATGATGTTCACGATCAACCCGTGGCTCAGCCTGGCCACCCTGGTCGGAGGCCCGCTGCTGGTGATCGTCGCCCTGCGGGTCGGTCGGCCCCTGCAACGACGCTCGGTGGCCCGTCAGCAGGCCATCGCCCAGGCGGCCGCCACCGCGGCCGACGTCGTTCAGGGGCTACGGATCCTGAAGGGCCTGGGCGCGATCCTCACCGTCCGTGGCCGTTACGAGCAGGTCTCCGACGACGCGTACCGCAAGACCGTCCACGCCAACGCTGCCGAGGCCCGTCTCAACGGGGTCACCGACGCCACGGGCGCGATCTTCGTCTCCGCCCTCGGCATCGCCTCCGGAGCGCTGGCCCTCAACGGGCTGATGACCATCGGTGAGCTGATCACGGTGGTCGGGCTGACCCAGTTCCTGATCACCCCCATGACGATGCTCGGCAAGAACCTCGCCTCACGGTGGGCCTCGGCCGAGGCCTCCGGGCAACGGATCCGCGAGGTCCTCGGCGCCGACTTCGAGCGGCTCGACGAGGTCGATGCGGCCAGGACGGCACGATTCATCGACACCCTGCCGACCGGGCTCACCGTCGTCCGGGGCCACGACCCGGAGGTGATCGCGCGTCTGGAGGCCCTGGCCCGGACCCGGGTGGTGGTCGCACCGCATGCGGCTGACCTGTTCGACGGGACGGTGGCCGACAACGTCCACCCGGACCGTTCGCGGGCGGAGCGGGCCCTGCACGTGGCCAGTTGTGACGACATCCCCGAAGGACCGGACAAGCGCGTCGGCGAAGGTGGCCGGATGCTCTCCGGCGGGCAGCGTCAACGCGTCGCCCTGGCCCGGGCGATCGCCGTCGACCCCGAGGTCCTGGTCCTGCAGGACCCGACCACCGCGGTCGACTCGGTCACCGAGCAGAACATCGCCGACCAGGTCACCGACCACCGCAGGGGCCGGATCACCCTGGTCCTCAGCGAGGCACCGGCCTGGCATGCGGTCGCCGAGCACCACCTGGGCATCGACGACCTGCGGTCCCTGACTGCTGACCTGCTCGACGAGGAGGCCCGATGAGCACCACGACCGGCACCCCTCCCCCGGCCAAGCCGGACACCGCGCTGCGGTTCCCGCTGGCCAGCTTGGGTGAGGTCCGCCGCGAGGTCGCGCGGCAGTTGGGCCGGATCCGTCACGCCAAGCGCTGGTTCGCGCTGGCGGTGGTGCTGCTCGGCCTCGGCTCGTACGCCAGCGTGCTGGTGCCCCAACTGATGGGCCAGATCGTCGACCTGGTCTCCGGCGAGGTGACCGATCACCCGCTGTGGCTGATCAGCACCGAGCTGGTGGCCGCGGCGATCGCCGGTGCCGCGATGAGTGCGGCCGGGTTCTATCTCGTGGCCCGGCTGTCCGAACGAGTGATCGCGAACCTGCGCCAGGACATGGTCGGCACCGCTCTGGGCCTGCCCACCCACCGGGTCGAGGATGCCGGCAGCGGCGACCTGGTCAGTCGATCCACCGATGACGTCGCCGAGCTCTCCTCCGCGGTGACCGAGACCCTGCCGACCCTGTCGACCTCGGTCTTCTCGATCGTGGCCACCGTGATCGCGTTGTCCACCCTGGACTGGCGGTTGCTGGTCATCCCGGTCCTGGTGGGCCCGGTCTACTACCTCGCCTCACGGATGTACCTCGCCCGGGCGCCCGAGCGTTACGCCGCGGAACGGGCCGCGATGGCCGAACGGGCGCGGCGGGTGCTGGAGGCGATCCGGGGCCGTGCGACGGTGCGAGCGTTCTCCTGGGAGGACCGCATGCACACCGAGATCGAGAACGCCTCGTGGGGAGTGGTCCGCAAGGCGATCAGGGCCCGGACCACGATGCTGCTGCTCAACACCTGGATGCTGGTCGCCGAGCTCCTCATGCTGGTCCTGACCCTGGCGGTCGGCTTCCACCTGGTCGCGACCGATGCCCTCACTGTCGGGGCGGTGACCGGTGCGGTGCTGATGATCATCCGGCTGCGCGGGCCGATGAACACCTTCATGCGGATCCTCGACGTGGTCCAGTCCGCCTACGCCTCGCTGGCCCGGATCGTCGGCGTGGTCTCCGATCCCCCGGTCCCGATCCCCGACAGTGGTGCCGAGGCTCCCCAGGGCCGGGTGGAGTTGCGCGAGGTGAGCTTCAGCTACGGCGGCGGCTGGGCGGTCCGCGACGTGAACCTGACCATCGATCCCGGCCAGACCGTGGCGATGGTGGGGGCCTCCGTTGCGGGCAAGACCACCGTGGCCGCGCTGCTGGCCGGGCTACGGGTGCCGGACGAGGGTGAGGTGCTGGTCGACGGCCATCCGGTCTCGCGGTTGTCCGACGCCGAGCGCATCGCCCGGATCGCGACCGTCAGCCAGGAGGTGCACGTCTTCTCCGGGACGCTGCGTCAGGACCTGACCCTGGCCAGGCCCGAGGCCGCCGATGACGAGCTCCTGGTGGCCCTGGACCGGGTCCGGGCCCACGGCTGGTTCGACCGGCTCTCGCAGGGCCTGGACACCGTGGTCGGTGCGCGTGGCGTCCAGCTGGAGCCGGTGGCGGCCCAACAGTTGGCCCTGGCCCGTGTGCTGCTGCTCGACCCGGCCGTGGTCATCATGGACGAGGCGACCGCCGAGGCGGGATCGGCCGGCGCGGGCGCCCTGGAGCATGCCGCCGACGAGGTGACCCGGGGCCGTTCGGCGCTGGTCGTGGCCCATCGGCTGGACCAGGCCTCACGGGCCGACCGCATCCTGGTGATGGACTCCGGTCGCGTCGTCGAGGAAGGCACGCACGACCAACTGCTGACCGTGGGCGGGACCTATCATCGCCTCTGGTCGGCGTGGAGCGCCGGACGTCAGGAATCGGGCGACGAGGGACGCGATCTCAGCCCGGCGGGCGAGTAGGCTGACCCGCACGAACGACACCTTCGGACCTGAAGGCGTCACCCTCGGACGAGAAGGATCGATGAGCTACCAGCCGATGCCGCCGCGCCAGAACTCCGGCGCGCACATCGCCGTCGCCTGGATCCTGACCGTCTTCACCGGTTTCTATCTGCTGCCCTGGGCGATCGCTGCCACCCGCAACAAGGAGAACACCGGCACGATCGCGCTGCTCAACGTCCTGCTCGGCTGGACCGGGGTGGGCTGGATCATCACCTTGGTGATGGCCTGCCTGGCCGATCCGGTGCGCTACGGCATGATGGCCCAGCCACCGCCGATGCACGCACTGCCGCCGGCCCCGTACGGGACGCAGAGCCCGTACGCCCAAAGCCCGTACGGGACCCAGAATCCGTACGCCCAGAGCCCGTACGCCCAGAACGCCTACGCCCAGAACCCTTACGGCCAGGATCCGTACGGCCAGGGGTACGGGCAGGATCCGTACGGCCGACCGTACGGTCCCCCGCCCCGGCCCGAGCCCACCCCGGCCGAGCCGAGCGGCTATGTCGGGACTCCGTCGTTCGACCTGCAGCAGCAGTCCCCCTACGGCGCCCCGAGCGCCAACGACCCCTACCACCAGGGCCGCCCGTGAGCGCCCCCGCCCCGACCCGACCACGCCGCGGCCTGCGCCTGCGACTGGCCACCCTGGGTGGCTCCTTGGCGCAGTGGGCCTCGCGCACCACCGGGCGCGGCAGTGGGACCTCCATCCGGGGACGGGTCATCATGAGGATCGACCCGGCCGCGCTGGGCAAGCTGCTCACCGGGCGCCGCACCGCCCTGGTCTCCGGGACCAACGGCAAGACCACCACGACCCATCTGCTGCACGCGGCGGCCGCGGACTGGTCCGCCGCCCAGCCGACACCCCCGGGTGTGGTGACCAACGCCGACGGCGCCAACCTGCACCACGGGATCGCCTCGGCCCTGAGCGGTGCTCCTCGGGCCGGGATCGCGATCCTGGAGACCGACGAACGGGTCGTGCCCGATGCGATCCGGCTGGGGCAGCCCGAGGTCGTGGTGATGCTGAACTTCAGCCGCGACCAGTTGGATCGCAACCACGAGATCAAGCGACTGGCCCGGGACTGGCGCGATGCCCTCGCCGAGGCCGGCGACCGCGGTCCGGTGGTGGTGGCCAATGTCGACGAACCACTGATCGTGTGGGCGGCGCAGTCGGCCCACCATGTCGTGTGGGTCGACACCGAGTCGACCTGGACCGCCGACGCCGTGCTCTGCCCCGAGTGCGGGACGGTGCTGGCGCGGACCGAGCCGTCCGACAGCGCGGCCGGTGACGGCGGTGACTGGTCCTGCGATGGCTGCGGACTGACCCAACCCGAGGCGAGCTGGCTGGTTCGCGGATCGTCGATCATCGACCCGACCGGACGCAGTTGGCCTGCCGAGCTGCAGGTCCCGGGACGGTTCAACATCGCCAATGCCGCCTGTGCGCTGGCTGCCGCAGCTGCCCTGGGCATCACCGTCGAGCCGGCGCTGGCGGCGATGCGCACCGTGACCTCGCCGGCCGGGCGGTTTGCGGTGGCTGACATCGCCGGGGTGTCCGCCCGGCTGCTGCTGGCCAAGAACCCGGCCGGGTGGGCCGAGTCGCTGCCCCTGGCCCAGAGCGACCCGATCGTGCTGGCGATCAGCTCCGAGGCGGCCGACGGGCGTGACGTGTCGTGGCTGTGGGACGTCGACTACGAGCAGCTGGTCGGACGGCCGGTGATCGCCTCCGGACCCCGTGCCCGTGACCTGTCGATCCGTCTGACCCATGCCGGGGTCGACCACGAGTGCGTCCCCGATCTGACCGAGGCCCTGCAGACCGCCGGACCGGCCGGACCCGACTCGCCGGTCGACGTGGTCGCCACCTACACCTGCTTCCAACGCCTGCGTCGGATCGGAGGCCTGCAGTGAGCGCGCCGGTGCACGTGGTCGTGGTCTACCAGTCCCTGTTGGGGATCTACGGCGACCAGGGCAATGCGAAGGTCCTGCAACGCCGCTTGGAGTGGCGCGGCATCGACTGCCGGGTGAGCTTCGTCGAGCCGGGTGACCACCTGCCCGATGATGCCCAGGTCTATCTGCTGGGCGGTGGCGAGGACGGCGCCCAAGTGGCGGCGGTCCGCGCGCTCGCCGCCGACGGCGGACTGCACCGGGCGGTGGACCGAGGAGCTGCCGTGCTGGCGGTCTGCGCCGGCTACCAAATCGTCGGGCGGAGCTTCACCGTCGGTCACGACGACCGGGTCGTCGACGGTCTCGGACTGTTGGATGTCTCGACCACCCGGGCCGAGACCCGCGCGGTCGGTGAGATCCTCACCCGGTGGGAGGGACGCGACGGTGACGACGCCTGGCTCACCGGCTTCGAGAACCATGGTGGCCACACCGTGCTCGGTCCCGATGCCTCGCCGCTGGCCCGCGTGGTGCACGGGGTGGGCAACTGTGGTGACGGGACCGAGGGAGCCGTCGCCGGCTCGGTGATCGGCACCTATCCCCACGGACCGGTGCTGGTGCGCAATCCGGCGCTGGCCGACCATCTGCTGCAGCTGGGCACCGGCCTGGACCTGGAGCCGTTGGAGGTGCCGGGGATGGCCGAGTTGCGGGCTGAGCGGCTGGCGGCCGTCCGGGGCTGAGCCCGACCGTTCGAGGATTTGCCCGGCGGCGAGATCAGGGAGTACAGTTCATTCCCGTGCTCAGCACGCGCCACTAGCTCAATGGTAGAGCAGCTGACTCTTAATCAGCGGGTTGGGGGTTCGAGTCCCTCGTGGCGTACGACAAGCCCCCATCGGGTCCTTCCGGACACCGATGGGGGCTTTCGCGTTCCTGGTCACTTCACGCCTCCGGCGGTGAGGCCGGCCACGATCCGGCGCTGGAAGATCAGCACCACGATCACCAGTGGCACGGTGACGATCACGCCGGCGGCCATGATGGTGCCGTACGGGGTGTCGTAGCCGGTGACCCCGGTGAACTTCGAGATCGCCACGGCCGCGGTGTTCATCTCGGTCTTCTGTCCGAAGGTCAGGGCGATCAGGTACTCGTTCCACACCGCGATGAAGGTGATGATCGCGGTGGTGAACACCCCGGGCGCCGCCAACGGCAGGATCACCTTGCGGAAGGCCTGCCCCGGGGTGCAGCCGTCGACCATCGCGGCCTGTTCCAGCTCGACCGGCAGCTGACGGAAGAACGCGGTCAGGTTCCACACGCACAACGGCAGGGCGAACGAGAGGCTGGGCAGGATCAACGCCTGGTAGGTGTTCATCCAGCTCCAGGGGAACCAGTTGTAGCGCCCGGTGAACATCTTCAGCAGCGGGATCAGCAGTGTGACCCCGGGGAACATCGAGGTCGAGATGATGATCGCCAGCACGATGCCCTTGAACACGAACCGCAACCGGGCCAGGGCGTACGAGCCGAGGATCCCCAGCACCAGCGTCAGGATCGTGGTCGTCGTGGAGACGATCACCGAGTTCAGCAGGGCTCGGCCGAAGTTGTTCTGGGCGGCGAAGACGGCCGAGAAGTTCTCCACCGACATGGGGATCGGCAGGAAGTCGGTGCTGCGCCCCATCGACGGCAGTCGCAACGAGGAGACCAACATCCAGTAGAACGGCAGCACGCAGTAGGCCACGATGGCGGCCATCCCGATGATCAGGGCGATCCGGGCGATCCACTCCTTCGCGCTGCGTCGGGGTCGGGCCAGCGTGGACACCTCGGTGGCGGTGGTGGTGTCGGCACTCATGGCATGTCCCCCGAGGTCACGGTCGTCCGGACCTTGCGGTTCGGTGATTTGCGGTGCAGGGATCTCTGGCGTTTGCGCTGGGCCCGGATCGCGGAGACCTCTTCGTCGTTGATGACATCGGCGCCGAGGAACTTCACGAACAGGAAGGACACCAGCACGATGAACAGGAACAGGATGATCGAGTACGCCGCGGCCGGGCCGTAGCGACCCTCCCGGGCCTCCATGAACGACAGCATCGACAAGGTCTCGGCCGAGTACTTGCCGAAGCCGCCCAGACCGGCCGGCAGGTCGAACATCCGCATCGTGTCGAGGGTGCGGAACAACACCGCCACGACCAGGGCCGGCTTGACCATCGGCAACGTGATCCGGGTGAAGGACTGCCACGCCGAGGCACCGTCGACCTTGGCCGCCTCGTACACCTCGGCCGGGATGGTCTGCAGACCGGCCAGGGTCAGCAATCCGATGAACGGTGCGGTCTTCCAGACGTCGGCAATCACCACCGCCCAGAACAACGGCGGCCCGTCCGCGGTCCACAGGATGTGCTGGTCCAGCAGCCGGTTCATCACCCCGGCCTCGTTGAAGATCAGGTTCCACATCATCGCCGAGACGATCGTCGGGATCGCCCACGGGATGAGGATCCCGGCCCGGACGAAGGCCCGCCCGCGGAACGCCTTCGACATCACCAGCGCCATCGCCACCCCGAGGACGGTCTCGATCGCGATGCAGATGATGGTGAAGAAGGTGGTGTTGAGGAAGGCGTTGACGACCCGGTCGATCGCGCCGTAGTTGCCGATCACGTTCTGCGGGTTGGAGAAGATCCGGGTGAAGTTCTCCAGACCGGCGAAGTACTCGTAGCGCGCGATCCGACCGGTCTGCGGGTTGACCTGCTCCTGGATGCCGAAGAAGGCCTCGCGCAGCGACAACAACAGCGGGATGCCCACGATCACGACCAGCACGACCATCGTGGGGCTGAGCAGGATCGCCGCCAGCCGTCCCTGGCCGTCACTCAGCGCATTCCTGCGTGGCTTGGGTTCCTTCATTGGACACCTCCGTACGGGGTCAGGACCGGGCCAACCCCTGCCGGACCGTCACAACCCGACAGCGGGTTGGCGTCCGACAGGGGTTGGGTCCTGACTCAGACCTTGAGCAGTTCTTCCAGCTTGGCCTGCAGCGCGTCCAACGCGGCCTGCGGGTCCTGATTGCCCTGGATCACGGTGTACGCGGCGTCCTGGATCGCCAGCGTCACGTCACCGTACTTGGCGACCTTGGGTCGGGGTCGAGCATTCTCGATCGACTGCTGCAGGACCGGGAGGTAGGGGTACTGGCGCACCAGTTCCGGATCGGTGTAGATCGCGGTCCGGGTCGGGGCCTGCGAGGTCTTCTCCGTCCTCGCCTTCATCTCCTCCTCATTGGCCATGTAGTTGATGAAGTCGATCGCAGTGCCCTTGTTCTCGGCGAAGGCGCTGATGGCGTAGTTGTGACCGCCCAGGCTGCTCACGCCCGGACCGTCGACACCGGGCAGCGGAGCAACGGCGAACTTGCCCTTCACCTTCGACGAACCGTCCTCGCCCTCGAACTTGGAGTAGACGTAGGGCCAGTTGCGCAGGAAGACCAGGTCGCCCTGCTGGAAGGCCTCACGACCCTCCTCCTCCGACCAGGTCTGGGCGGCCTTCGGGATGGTCCCGTCGTCGAACATCGCCTTCAGCTTGGTCAGGCCCTTGACCGCACCTTCGCTGTTGGCGGTCGCGTTGCCGTCGTCGTCGACCAGGTGGCCGCCGGAGGAGTCGACGAACTCGGAGAAGTTCACCGTCAGGCCCTCGTACTTGTTGAACTGACCGCCGTAGCAGTCGGCCTCCTTGGCCTCGGAGACCTTCTCCTTGATGGCCTCACACGCCGCGGTGACCTCGTCGAAGGTGGTCGGCGGGGCATCGATGCCGGCGGCCTTCAGCCAGTCGCTGCGATAGAACAGCAGGCCACCGTCGGAGGTGACCGGCATGCCGTACAGCTGGTCGAAGTAGGTGCCACCGTCGACGGTCGCCGGCAACATCTCGGAGGTGTCCATCTGGTCGGCGGGCAGCGGGACGACCCAGCCGTTGGCGGCGAACTCGGCGGTCCAGACCACATCCATGCTGAGCACCGTGTACTCCGAGCCCTGGGCCTCGGCGTTCTGGACCATCTGCGCGCGCTGCTGGTCAGCTTCGTCCGGCAGCTCGATCAGACGGACCTCCTCGTCGGGGTGGTCCTTGTTCCAGGCGTCGATCTCGGACTGCAGCAGCCCGGAGAGATCCTTGCCGGTGACGAAGGTGATCGGTCCGCGTTGGGAGAAGTCGACCGATTCGGCGGTCTCGTCCCCTCCCGGGTCCTCCGGCACGGGGCCGCCGCCACAGGCGGCCAGGGCAACCAAGGATCCGATGGACAGCGCCAGACCCGCCCACCGGGTCGCACGTGGCATTGTCATGGCAGTTCTCCTCGACGTCGTAGAGAGCGGAACATCTAGGAGTCAGCCTGCCACCACCGGTGATGGTCGGCGCGGAGGTCGGGCAACCTTGTCGCAATTGTTACTCACGAGTCACTTCCAGCAGTGACTCACGGAAGGGCTCAGAGGTAGAGACCGGTACTGCCGTCGGAGAGCCGCTCGCTGGCCACGGCGTGGATGTCACGCTCGCGCAGCAGCACGTAGTCACGTCCGCGCACTTCGACCTCGGCCCGTTCCTCGGGGTCGAACAGCACCCGGTCGCCGAGCTGGACGGTCCGTACGTTCACCCCGGCCGCGACCACCGTGGCCCACGCCAGGCGCCGGCCCATCTTGACCGTCGCCGGGATCACGATCCCGCCACCGGAGCGACGCTCCCCCAAGTCCTCCTCGGTGTCGACCAGGACCCGGTCGTGGAGCATCTTGATCGGCAGCGGCTCGGTGTCCGCCTCGCTCATCCCGCCTGCCTCTTGGCCCGGCGACCTCCGATGGCCCGGACGACGAGCACGAAGCCGACCACACCGGCAGCGGCTGCCGCGATCGCAGCGATCCGCGCCGTGCGCAGCGATCCCTCGGCGGTGACGAACTGGAGCTTCAGCCCCTCGGCCTCCGACTCCGCCCATTGCCGTACGCCTTCGATCTGGCGTTCCTTGACCCGTTGGGGATGGACCTCGTCCACCAGCGAGGCCACGTTCGCCGCGAGCCGGCTGCGGACGGCAGCCAGGTCGGTCTCGATCTCGGCCTTCGTCCGCGGTGGGGTCTTGTCCTCGTCGCCATTTCCAGGACTGTTGTCCGTGGCCATCTGGGTCCCTCCCGTGCGGTTCGCCCTCCACAGGTCGCAGAGTGCAAGGACGAGCGTATCCAAACTGGAGCCGGCGCGCAGTTCGGGCCCATCCCCCGGGCCCGGGGCCGACGACCCAGTAGGCTGCCAGCCATGAGCACACGACTGGCCGAGGGCGACACCGCGCCCGCGTTCACCCTGACCGACGACCAGGGCCAGTCGGTCAGCCTGTCCGACTTCGCCGGCCAGCGGGTCGTCGTGTACTTCTACCCGGCCGCCATGACCCCCGGCTGCACGACCCAGGCCGTTGACTTCACTGCCGCGGCCGAGGCCTTCGACAAGGCCGGGATCACCGTCCTGGGCATCTCCCCCGACGAGGTCGACCAGTTGGCCGCCTTCCGGGTCAAGGCCGACATCGCCTTCCCTCTGCTGTCCGACCCCGACCACCTGGCGCTCGAGCCGTACGGGGCCTGGGGTGAACGGATGCTGTACGGCAAGCAGGTCACCGGCGTGATCCGCTCGACCTTCGTGGTCGACGTCGCCGAGGACGGCACCGGCACGGTCGCGACCGCCCAGTACAACGTGAAGGCCACCGGTCACGTCGAGCGGCTGCGTCGTCAGCTCGCGATCTGAGCGGATCGGCGCCCCCGCACGGAGCCGGGGGTCTGGCCGTTGATCCGGGTGAAGGCCCGGTTGAAGGCGGCCTCCGACTGGTAACCGAGCTCGGAGGCCAGACGGGCCACGGTGATGTCTTCCTCGCGCAGCCGTGATGCGGCGATGCTCATGCGCCAGCGGGTGAGGTAGGCGATCGGTGCTTCGCCGGTCAGTGCGGTGAAGCGACTGCTGAACGACGACCTGGACATCGTCGCGACCTTGGCGAAGCGACCGAGGTTCCAGTCATCGCCGGGGTTGTGGTGGATCGCTTCGAGCACGCGTCCGATCCTGTCGTCCTCGAGGGCGCGCAACCAGCCTGCGGGGGCCGTCGCGTCGCTGATGAGCCAGGAGCGGATC
>DVLP01000414.1 GCA_018715445.1 Candidatus Avipropionibacterium avicola
GGCGAAGGACAGCGTGTTCTCCATGACACGTGCATGATCGGGGAACTGTTCAGCACTGCCACGCCACACATGGATGTCGATGAAGCCTCGCAGTGGTCCCTCCTCGACCACCGCATTGGCCACGGTGTGGAGGTGGGCCAGGAAGTAGGGCAGTGTCAGTTCATCGTCGGCGAAGAGGTCCGGGGACAGACTCTCCAGGTCGGCGGCTGGCACGGGTTCCCACGCGGCAGTGCCCTGGTCCGGTGTGGCAGAGGCACGGGTGGGCGGGCTGACAGCCGCGCCCATCACCGAGCCGCAGGCCAGTGCTCCGGACGCAGCGAGCACATGTCGTCGGTTCCATTCAGCAGTCATCGTTGATCAGCTCCTTGTCGGTCGTGGTGCTCGGGTGGGGTTCATCCGAGATAGCGATCGAGCGCCGCCTGCTGGATCTCGAGGTAGCGGGGCAGCCCGATCCGTTCGAACTGTCCGAGGTGGGTGTCCCAGGACGAGAGGGCGGTCTCCCCGTTGATGAACCGGGCCACGCTCTCCCCGACGAGCTTGTCGATGTCGACGGACAGGCCCGTCAGCTCAGCCGCCTCGTCGACGGTGTAGCTGAAGGCTGGCCAGACCTCCTCAAGTCGGTGATCGGCCACCACCTCGGTGCCGGCACGGGACTGTTCGCTGTTCTCGGTGCCCATGAAGTAGTCCTCCATGACGATCCCGGCGTAGCCGCCACCGAAGTAGTTCACGTACGGACGCAGTGCCTCGTTGGGAGTCTTGCCGTCGGGGTTGTCGGTGATCTCCGGCAGGAGTTCGTAACCACCGTTGGCTGTCTTCTCGTAGCTCTCGCCCTCCACACCCATGAAGAACAGCCGGGTGCCCTCCTCACCGTAGAAGTGGTCCATCCATCGGGCCGCCTCGATCGGGTGCTCGATCGTGTCGGTGAGGACGAACCCTCCGGTCCCTGCCAATGGCGAGGAGACGGAGGTCCATGACGGGACCGGGTCGGTCGAGCTCCGCTTCAGCGGGGGGAGCGCGACATAGTCCGCGCCGACCGCACCGAAGTACTCCGACGGTGCCATCGAGACCGTCGCAGCCACCAGTCCTTCACGGCCCAGGGCCGTCTCCTTCTGCTGGTCGATCGTGAAGAGGTCGGCCGGCAGCAGGTCCTTGGAGTACAGGCGGTTCAGGAACTCCAATGTCTCCCGGTAACCGTCCGTCGTGGGATAGAACCTGGCGCGGCCGGAGTCATCGGCGTCCAGATGGAGCGTCGTGCGGCCACGGTTGAGGATGCCGAAGGTCCCTCCCAGGATCTCGATCATCCGTGTCCCTGACGCTCCGTCGGTGAACGGCACGACACCCTCGACCGGCGGGTCGGCCATCACGGCTTCGAGGTAGGCCTCGAACTCCTCGACGGTGGTGGGCACGTCCAGGCCCAGGTCGTCGAGCCAGTCCTGGCGGACCCACAGCTTCCGGGCCATCAACAGCGCATCGAAGTCCGGGTCGTAGACCGTGGGCATGGCGTAGATGTTCCCGTCGGGCAGGGTGATGCCGCTGCGGATGTCGGGATTGGCGTCCAGGATGGCCTTGAGGTTGGGCATGTACGACTCGATGAGCTCGTTCAGCGCCATGAACGTGCCTTGCTCCCCGTACTTGGCGAGGTCAACGCTGCCCAGGCCCATGCGGTTCAGGATGCCGGGATAGTCACCACTGGCCAGCGCCAGATTGCGTCGCTCGGTGCCGCCTTCCCACGGGATGGCACCCCAGTCGACTGCGATGTTGCTGATCTCCTCCATCTTCTTCATGGACGCCACCGCGTTCCAGTCCTCAGCGGTGTTCGGGCTTCGTCGCGTCATCATCTGCAGCGTGATCGGCTCGTTGACGATCGGCATCCCGGTCAGGTTGGTGTTCGGGTCCGGCTCGTCCAGGTTCGTCCCGTCGCCACCGGCGGGGCCAGCAGAGCAGCCTCCCACCAGCGCAGCCGTGGCCGCACCTGCACCGAGTTGGATCACGGACCGCCGAGTGATCGGTTGCATGTCAGGCTCCTTCTGCGCAGCATTGCTCAGGTCGGTTGGGGCGGCTCTTGCCCCAGCAGCGGTGAGAGGCAGGCGACGACGTTGTGACGTTTACGAAAACGGTTACATCGACCCTAGCAAGGTCGATCCGCGTGCGTCAACGGTTGCAGTGGCGCCTGCAGCCACGGGATCGCGGGCCCAGTGGGCGGACAGTCAGGCCGGCCCCACCGAGTCGCGGACCACCACGTGCACCCCCAGGACGGTGGTGGTCGGCTCGTCGGTGCCCGAGCCGTGGAGTGCGGTACGGGCGGCAAGGCGTCCGAGCTCGGCCTTCGGCACATGGACGGTCGTGAGCTGGGGCGTCAGGGTCGAGGCCACCGGCTCGTCGTTGTAGCCGATCACGGAGATGTCGCCCGGCACTCGGCGGCCCGCGCCGGCCAAGGTCGCCAGTGCTGCCGCGGCAATGTCGTCAGTGGCGGCGAAGATCGCGGTGAATCCGAGTCCCGCGTCGATGATGGCCTCCATCCGCTGCCGTACCGCCGTGTGCGTCATGGCCCCGGTGCTGACCAGGTCGGGGTCGAACGCGATCCCGTGGCTCTCCAGGGCGGCGCGGTACCCGGCAACCCGGTCAGGGGAGAACGTGTACTGCTCCCGGCCCCCCAGGTACAGGATGCGGGTGTGCCCGGCGCTGAGGAGGTGACTGGTGGCTGCCCTGGCTCCGGCCTTGTTGTCGAAGGTCACGCAGTGACTCGGCCAGCCGGGGATCGCCGGACGGGCGCAGAGCACGACCTCGGTGTTGGCCGCGCCGAGCGTCGTGGCCAGGGTGCGCAGGCGGGCATCGTGCTCCGTGGTGGCCCTGGTGCCTCCTCCGGCCAGGAGGATGGCATCCACGCCACGGTGGCGCAGGATGTCGATGGCGGCGAGTTCGCGGCCCGGATCGTCGCGGGTGGACACGACCGAGCACAGGTAGCCGTCCTGCGACGCCTGCTCCTCGATCCCGGCGGCGACTCCCATGAAGAACGGCGAGGTCAACGAGGGGACCACGACTCCGAGCGTGCGGGTACGCGTCGTCGTCAGGGCCCGAGCGCTGGCATTGGCCACGTAGTCAAGGTCCTCGACGGCGGCGAGGACCCGACGTGCGGTCTCTGGTCGGGCACTGTCGGTCCCGTTCAGCACGCGTGACACCGTGGCGACGGAGACGCCAGCCTGTCGCGCAACGTCGCGGATCGTGGGGCGTGTCGCCTGAGCCTGAACCATGGAAGGCATGTTACGGGAACGGTTCCAGACGCGCTCTCGCCCGACCCATGCTCCCCGAGCTCGTCGAGGGGTGATCACATCGGCTTGCGCCCCCGGAAGCACACGAACTGGTAGAACCAGGTCCGGAAGGCCGGATCGCGGGTGAGCTCCTGGTAGCGCTCGAGCTCCCACGGCTGGGCGCCGGCCCCGAGCAGAGGGGTGGCGGCCTGGGCGTTCAACACGGCGTGCAGCAGCGCGCCGGGGGAGCCACCGTTGACGGTCTCGGACACCTCGACTCCGTACAGCTCCTCCAGCCCGGCCTCGACCATGGCGTGGTTGATCCGGCCGGCCCAGGCGAGGTCGACCCCACCGGCCGGGCTGACGACCTCGTGCGAGAGGTACTGGATCCGTTCCCACACGGCGATGTCGCGGGCGCTGTGTGCCGACAACGGGCTGATCGGCCGGTTCGTCACGTCACCGATCACCAGCCAGCCCCCGGGGGCGAGGGCTCCGACGAGTTCGGCGAGGACCTCCTCCCTGCGGGGCAGGTGCATCAGGACGAGGCGGGCATGGATCAGGTCGTACGGCCCGGCCAGGTCGCCCTGCAGACCGTCGTTGAGGTCGTGCTGGTGCACCTGCACACCGGGATGGCCCCCGAGCCGGCTGGTGTCGATGTCGAGGGCGACGACCTCCCCGCCGGGCCCGACCCGGTCGGCCAGCCAGCGGCTCACCGACCCGCCACCGGCCCCGACGTCCAGGCAGCTCTGGCCCGGACGGATCCCTGTCTGGTCGAGGATCTCGAAGCTGTGGCGGTCGAGCACGGCACCCAGTGCGTCCACATGGGTCCCGCCGTCATCGGAGCTGTTGTCGAACAGGTACGTGGTCTCGGTCGTCTGGGTCATGGGTCGAGCCTGCTCGACCGTCGCCGCACGGACCATCCGTAATCACACCGATCCTGTCATCGCCCAGACCATCACCTCGTACCGGCTGGCCAACCCGAGCTTGTGACGGATGTGGTCCTGATGGCTCTCCACCGTGCGTCGGGAGATCACCAACTCCTCGGCGATCTCGGTGTTGCTCATTCCGCGCCCGGTGAGCCGGGCCACCTCCCGTTCCCGCGGCGTCAGAGGGGAGGCATCGGGATTCGGGTGACCGAGCGCCTCGCCGACCGCTTCCTCGACAGTCATCCGGGCCCCCTCCTCGGCGAGCGCCTCGGCGACGCGCGGTCCGAGTCGCCGCTCGGCCTCTTCGGTCGCCGGCTGGCAGAACTCCCGGACGAAGGGGACCATCCCGCTGCCGGCGCGTGCCCTGGTGCGGGTCAACGCCGCCAGCTTCACCGAGGAGGCCCAGCGCCCTTCGGAGTGGGCCAGGGCCACCCCTGCCCACAACCATTCGGGGTCCCCGTCGAGCGCCCCGATCTGACGCAGGGCCGCGATCGCGGCCGTCAGGTGCCGCCGGTGGCCCTCGACGTCGTCCAGGTTGGCGTAGGCGAAGCACAGTCCCATGTGGGTGCCGCGGGCCACGGTCGGCGCCTCGGGCTCCGACTGCAGGATCTGCCACGACACCAGATTGGCCTCCAGCCCCTGCTCGACCTGCCCGCCGGCGTAGTGGGCGAACCCCAGCGCGGTCCTGGCGCGGGCTTCACCGAGCCGGTCTCCGAGCTCGTCGAAGATCTCGACGCTGGCCTCGGCCGCCGCGCGCGCCCGGTCGACCTGCCCGGCCGCTGCATGGGCCTGGGACAGTGCCCGCAGGCCGTTGGCGAGCCCGGGACGGTCACCCAGTTCCTCCATGATCGGGATCAGGTCCTGCCCGTACCGGCATGCCTGCTCGTAGCGTTCCTGGCGGTAGCACAGTTGGGCCAGGGAGAGCAGGGTGTCGGCCCGGGCCCGTGGTGAGACCGACCCTTGGTGGAGCAGGTCCTCCAGCCGGGTCCGCGCCTCACGGATGTGGCCACGCTGCTCCCAGTACTCGGCAAGGCAGACCAGCAGGTGCAGGGCGAGATCGGGGCAGACCGGACGGGCCCAGGCCACGGCAGCCAGGACGTTCGCCTCCATGCCGCGCAGCTCGCCATGGCGCAGGTGTCCGTCCACGCCCATCAGGCCGGCCGACGCCGTACGGGCGGCCCGCAGGTAGTGCTGGGCGTGCCGCTCGCGGGACTCCTCGGCGGCCCCACGCCCGGCCAATCGGGCCGCGGCGTACTGCCGGATCGGTTCCAGCATCCGATACCGCAACGCCCCGGAGGTGGACGGCTCGGCCAGCAGCAACGAGTGGTCCACCACAACCCCCAGGTCGGCGACCAGGTCCTCACCTCCGCCGGACACGGCCTCCACGGCCTGCACGTCGAAGGAGCCTGCAAAGACCGAGAGTGTCTCGAACAGGCCGTTCTGCGCCGGGGTCAGCAGGTGGCAGGACCACTCGATCGTGGCTGCCATGGTCGGTGCGTCCGGACTGTTCCCGGGCGCCGCGGCCCGGGCGAGTTCGGTGTCGAGACGCTCGGCCAGATCGGGCAGCGACAGCACGCGGGCCTGCCGGGCCGCCAGTTCGATCGCCAGCGGTAGGCCGTCGAGCCGGTCGCAGATCCGCCTGACCCAAGCGGTCCCGTCCTCGTCCAGCACCAGGTCGGTGACCAAGGCCGCACGATCGACGAACAGGTCGTACGCGTCGGTGCGGTCCAACGCAGGGACCCGATGCAGCCGCTCACCCGGCACCCCGAGCGGCACACGGCTGGTCGCCAGCACCCGCACACCCGGGCAGGAGGTGAGGATCCGTTCCACCAAGGCAGCGACCGGGCCCACCACGTGCTCGCAGTTGTCCAGCAGGACAAGGGATTCCTGGCTGCGGAGGGCTTCCAGCAGCGCATCGACGAGGGTCTCTTCGGCGGCACGGACGTCCAGGCTGGCGGCCAGCTCGGTGAGGACGTCGCCGGGTTCGCTGACGGTGGCCAGGGCGACCGGTCGTACGCCGTCGCGGAACGAGCCAGCACTGTGGGAGGCCTCGGCCGCCAGTCTGGTCTTGCCCGTACCGGGCGCCCCGACCAGCGTCACCAGCCGGGTGTCCCGCAGCTGCTGCAGCAGTGCAGCGGTCTCGGTCCCCCGGCCGATGAAACGGGTCAGGGAGTGGCGGGCACCCGGCCAGGCCTGGTCCATCAGGCCGACACCCACCGCCGTACGGAGGGTTCGACCAGGTCGGCGAGCTGGGTGAAGCCGCCGTCGGTGAGGTGCACGCCGTCGACGCTGGACGCGGTGAGGTCGTGCTCGCCGAGGTCGAGGAACTCCAGCCACTCGTCGCCGCCGCGCTGCAGGCGGGTCACGACGTCGGCCTGCGCCTTGCGCTTGGCGAGACGGTCCGCCAAGGCGTCCGGGTCGAAGCGTTCCTCGATCCGGGGCGTCTTCGAGACCACCACGATCGGCACCTGGGGGTGGCGTTCCCTCAGGATCGGGATGAAGCGGCTCAGGGTCCGCTTCATGTCGGCCGCGGTGGCGACATTGGACTCGTAGTCCAGCACGAAGCAGCTGACGTCATCGATCTGGGCGATGGTGCGGGCCACCTCCTGCTCACCCTTGCCGCTGCCGGAGAATCCGAGGTTCACCGTCTCGATCGCCAGCCGACGCGAGAGCTCGGCGGGGTAGGCCGTCCCCGGACGGCTGGCGCAACCGCCCTGGGTGATCGAGGTGCCGTAGACCACCAGTCGGCCCGGCAGCTCGAAGTCGGGGGCCGCTTCGGTCGTCGCGCCGGAGTCGAGGCCGACCTCGACCTTCTCGACGCCCTGGTAGAGCGGGAAGTTCAGCGTGATCGTACGGCTCTGCGGCTCCGGGGTGGTGAAGAAGGTCGCCTCGTACTCGGTCTTGCCGAGGCTCGGCTTGGCCGTCCCCCAGTACTGCTGGTCACCCCAGTCGCCGACGTAGACGTCGAAGCCGCACTGTCCGGTGGCGGGCATGTGGTTCATGCTCGGTGCGCCGGAGAGGGTGACCCGGACCGCGACCCTTGTGGAGTCGGTACGGAAGCGGATCTGGCCGCCGGCAGTGTTGTTGGCCAGTCGTTCGACGGCGGCCGGCAGCGGCCAGTCCGGCTCCACGGGGAGTCGTCGGTAGACCTCGTCCTGGTCGAACCAGCAGAAACCGATCAGGGCGAACGGATCCTGTCGCGGCGAGTGCCACTCGAGCGGGCCGTCGGCGTCGAGGGCGTCATCGGCCTTGTCGTCGGCAGGTGCGGCGACCGCCCGGGGTGTGTGGTGCAGGAATGCAGCGGCACCGGTCGTGACACCGGCAGCGCCCAGCAGGTGTCGTCGCGAGACCGCACCGTCCGGAGTTGTCGCAGCAGCCGTCGTTGGCAGGGGGTGACTCATGGGGGATGTCCTCACCGTTGTGTCCGCGGACGCCGGGGTGACGCCCGTTCCGAGACGCATTGAGCCTTGCCAGCCCTGCTCGTCGTGTCAAGGTGTCGGACCGCGGTACGGGCCGACCATGGACACCCATCACTAAGGTTAGTCTTACCTTTGTCATCCACCGGATCGTCAACATCGAGGACCCATGCACGCATCAGCGCTACCCGACCACGGCAGCACTCTTCGTCGTCCCGGCCAGCTTCCTGCGGTGGTCGGAGCTCGCCGACTGGCTGATCGCCCGGGCACGGATCCCGTACCGGCTGGTCGATGTGGTGGCGATCGGCGAGCGGATCGTGACCCTGACCCGGCAGGACCTGGCGACGGTGTGGTTGCTCGCCCGGCAGCGCGGCCGTGGCAGTCTCCGTCGGTCGGTCCCGCTGGCGTGCGCCTCGGTGGTGCCAGTGCTGGTCGCGGCCTTCCGTCATGCCGACGAGGTCGCGGTCGCCCTCGAGTCACGCGGTTTCGGGCTGCACGACACCCGTACGGTCCATCGGGTCCGCCTGATCCGACCGACCGACATCGCGATCCTGCTGCTCTGCTGGGCCCTCACCGCTGCGGTCACCATCGTCACGCAACAATGACTGTTCATTGTGAGACATATGTGTTTCACTAGGGTCATGCCCGGGCCACGACGAGGATGGACCACCCGCCTGTTGGCGGTGGCCCTGCTGGTGCTCTCGCCCATCTGTGGGGAGTACCTGTCGGGCTATGACGAGTCGACCGGACACCCTGCGGCCCTGCTCAGCGGCCTGATCTTCTTCGTCCCGTTGTACGGCTGTGCGGCCCTGTTGATCCGGGAGGTCGCCCGCCGGGCCGGTCTCGGCTGGATCGGGATCCTGCTGCTGGCAGCGACCTTCGGGCTGGTGCAGGCCGGACTGGTGGACCAGTCACTGTTCAGTCCCGACTATCGCGGCCTCGACGGGTGGGAGGAGATGGTGGCCGGCACGCTGATCGCGCCGCTGGGGCTCAGTGCCAGCAACCTGATCGGCTTCGTGGGCGGACATGTGATGCTCAGCATCGCCGGTCCGATCGCCCTGGTCGAAGGCTGGGCGCCGCGCCGCTCCCAGCAATCCTGGATCGGGATCCCCGGGCTCGTGCTCTGCGCACTCGGGTACGTCGTTGCCTCGCTGCTGGTGCTGCAGTGGCATCTGGAGACCGAGTCCTGGCATGCCGCGACCGGCCAGCTCGTCGGAGCCGGTCTGGTCGCCGTCGCCCTGGTCGTGCTGTCGGTGGTGCTCGGGCGGCGTCGTCGGCGGTCCCACCCGGTGCGCCCCGGTGGTCCGGGTCTGCTCCTCACGGCAGGGGTGGCGGTGGTGCTGGCGACCGTGCACCAGTGCGTGCCGCTGTCCTGGCTCGGGGTCGCGATCAGCGTCGTCGTCCTCGTCACCGCGGCGATCCTGCTGGTCCGGGCGTCGCGGACCGAGCGGTGGGCTCCGGTCCATGTCGCCCTGGTCGGAGCCGCACCGCTGGTGGTCACCGGGGTGATCGCCTTCACCTACGATCCGTTGATCGGCGAGGTGAGTGCTGGTGCGAAGTACGGGCACAACGTCGTGATGCTGCTGATCGTGCTCGGTGCCGCACTGGTCGCGGTGCTCGCGGGGCGAAGGGCCTCGACGGCCGAGGCCTCAACCGATGACCCCGGCGTACGGGTCCCACTGTGAGCGGCGTTCCTGATCGATGGCGTGTGACCAGCCCTGGGCGCTGAGGGATCGGGGGTCGCCCACGGCTCCGGCGGCCACCCGGAACCCGACGTCGTCGAGGCGCAGTTCCGGCGTGCTGCCACGGCGCACCGATGCCCGGACGCTCCAGTGGGGATCGGCCCACCCGCCCCCGCGCAGGGTCCGGTAGTCGGCGTACCTGCTCGGATCGGCGAAGTCCCAGCACCACTCCCAGACATTGCCGAGCATGTCGAAGAGTCCATGGGCGTTGGGATCCCGTCGCCCCACCGGTTGGGGCCCGGAGACCTCGTCAGCCTCGGTCCACGCGATCCGTCCGAGCTCGCCGTGGCGTGGGCCGGTGGTCCCGGCACGACAGGCCCACTCCCACTCCGCCTCGGTCGGCAGGCGATAACCGTCGGCGTCCAGGCGCCAGTCGACACGATCGCCCTCGATCCGGTACGCCTCGGTGAGCCCATGGGCGAGCGAGGCGGCATTGCACCAGGCAACCGCTTCGTACCAGGTGACCGAGTCGGCCGGGCATTCCTCCCGCTCGCTCGGCGGCGGTGGCGATCCAATGACGGCGTTGAACTCGGCGCGGGTCACCGGTGTCGGCGCCAGTCGGAACTCCTCCAGCTCGACCGTGCGGCTGCTCCGTGTTCGGGCATCACGCAGGGTGATCGTCCCGGACGGGATCGTCACCAGCATGGGGGGTCCTCCTGTCGGTGACCACCACCGTAGCGGTGCAGGTGACAACCACGGGGTGACAAACCACGGGGTGACAAACCAGCTGCGTCGTGGGGTGGCACCCGCGTACCGTCGGGCGAATGGCTCCCCCCACCCTGCGCTGGCTGATCCCCGTCGTCATCGGGTACGGCATCGTGCTGGCACTCCTGCCGCTGCAGATGGTGCTGTGGCCTGACGGGGTGATCGAGAGCGTACGGCGGCAGGAGCCCGGACTCGACCCGTACTGGCAGGCGATGGCGGTCCGACTGGCGATCGCCCAGGCCGCCCTGATCCACGCGGTCAGCCTGGGGTTGGCGATCTGGTTCACCGTGAAGGTGCTGCGGGGGCGACGGTGGGCCAGGATCGCGCTGACGGTGCAAATGCTGCTCTCCATCCCGGAGAGCCTGTACTCCGCCACATCCGGCGCCACCTTCGTGCCCCACGTCATCGCCAGCAACTGCTTCCACGTCGCGATCCTGGGGCTGTTGTGGGTGCCGGCCTCGGTACGGTCGTTCTTCAGGCGGCCGTCGGACCGGGCTGGTGCAGGCCGTACCTCCGGGTCAGGACCAGACGCTCGGTGAAGGTCCACACGGTCGTCGTCATCAGGTACAGCGCGGCCGCCAGTGGGACGATCGCGGCGAACACGACCGTCATGAACGGCAGGAATCCCAGCACCTTCGTCATCGCGGACAGATCCGGCATCCCCGGCTCCGCCATGGGGGAGGGCTGGGCCGGTTGCGGGGCGAGCAGCCTCCGGGAGGCCTGGGCCACCACGGCAATCACCACCAGGATCACGGCGTAGACGGCCGCCGTCGCAGGAGTGAAGGCCCCGGCCTGGAGCTGCCCGAGCAGTCCCTGCCCGAGGGGCAGTCCGAACAGGGTGTGGTCGAGCAGCGCATTGGGCTGGCCACCGATGGTGGGGACGACGAACAGTCCGTAGACCGCCATCAGGACAGGCATCTGCGCCAGCACGGGCAGGCACCCGGCCATCGGTGAGGCCTTCTCGTCGGCATAGAGCTGCATCAGGTTCTTCTGCAGGGCTTCGCGGTCGTCGCCGTACTTCTCCTTCAGGACGGCGATCTTGGGGGCGAGGCGTTGTCGGACGGCGCTGGCGCGGACCTGGGACCGGCCGACCGGGACCAGCAGGCAGCGCACGATCAGGGTCAGGAGCACGATCGCCACGGCCGCGCTGTCGGCGCCGGTGATCGGGGTGAGCAGGTCGCTCAGGGAGGTGACGAGCCAATCGGCAGCGGTGATCAGCGCACGGATGGGCGCAAACTCGTAGATGTTCATGGGAAAAGGGGTCCTTCGCAAGGTCTCGGCCAGGCTCCGATCGGAGAGTGGCCGGGTGATGGATGGGTCAGGCGGGGTTGCGAAGGACCCGTGCCGGGGCACGAGCCAGGACCATCCCGGGCAGGCCTGGTGACCCGGGTGGGGCGAAGTCGGTCCACGCTGCCTGGGACCAGCGGTGCCACGCCCCGCGTGGCTGTCCGGTCAGGATCCTCAGGACGGCATCGACCAGATGGGGGACCAGCGGGGTGAGCGCGATCACGCCGAGCAGGGCCAACAGCACCAGCTCGGAGGAGGAATGCATCGCCTGCTGGCTTCCCAGCAGTGCGGCCAGGACCAGCAGCAGTCGATCGGTCGTCGACAGGTGCGCCAGCACGGTCCCTCCTCTTCTCCTGTCCGGTTCCACCGGGAAGTCTACGCGCTACTCGTCGTGGGATCCCCAGTACGCGTTCAGCTCGGTCCCCAGCGGCTCGGCGGCCTGCATCGGCAGGGAATGCGTCGTGCCGGGCCAGATGGTCACGGTGTCCACTCCCAGCTTCCGGGCGCGCTCGGCCGCATCCTGACCACCGGCCAGGGACTTGTCGCTGGCGATGTCGACCCGTACCGGCATCGACAGGCCGCGCCACTCCTGGTCGGTCAGGGTGCGAGGGGTCTGCGTGGTGGCGGCGTAGTGCGTGGAGCCCTCGTCGATCATGACCGACACGGGGGTGCGCTCGCGGACCTCCTCGATGCTCACCCCGCCGATCTCGGCCAGCGCACGGTCCTTCCACGCCTGAGGCGCCGGCAGCAGCAGCAGCGCCGACCACAGGTAGGTGGAGGCCGGGAACGCCTCGAGCACCATCACCGGCTCCAGCAGGGTCAGGGAGGCGATCCGGCCGGGATGGTGCACGGCGACAGTGGCTGCGGTGGCACCCCCGAAGGAATGGCCGACCAGGTGGACCCCGGCGAGGTCGAGTCCGGCCAGGGCCTGCTCCACCCAACCCACCTGATGGTCGAAGGACTCGAACGGGATCGCCTGGGTGGACAGCCCGGCATCACCGATCGCATCCATGGCGTAGAGGGTGCGCTTCCCGAGCCAGTGGGTCAGGTTCTCGCCCCACATCGGCGTCCCGGAGCGGATCCCCGGCAGCAGCACGACCGGCAGGGCGTCCTCGTCGGCGTCGGTGTCAGCGGCCCACTCGTACACCCGGACGATGCCGTACGTGGTGCGGACGTCGTGGGTGCGAGTCGGTGTCGGCAGGGTCGCCATCGCGGCGTCATAGCTCGCCCGGTAGGACGCGTAACCCGCTTCGCTCCGCCAGCCGCCGACCGCCGGCGGCGGCGAGACGAGGGCGACGGCCTTGTCGATCACGAGCCAGGCCGCGGCGAGTGCAGCGACCGTGATCAGGATGCGTCGTCCGTGACGCTTCGGCTTGTTGTTCATTCCAGACCTCGTTCAATACGTGCGTACTGGTTCACCGTCGAGCGTACCCGGTGGGCAATACGGGCGTATTGTGGACCCGTGGGAACGGGACTGGTGGGAAGCTCTGAGGATCGTCGTACCGAGATCATCCATGCGGTCTGGCAGGTGATCGCCACCCAGGGCATGGGGGCGGTGACCATGCGCGCCGTGGCCACGGCGGCCGGGGTGTCGGTCGGTCGGATCCAGTACTGGTTCAGATCCAAGGATGAGCTGCTGCACGCCAGTCTCGAGGCGATGATCAGCGGCGCGGCGACCGACTATGACGCGGCGACGGCCACGGCCGATCCGCGACGCAGGGTGTGGGAGTTGCTGGTCCAGTCGATCCCGCGGGCCGATGCGGCGCGGATGGGGGTCTCGGTGTTCCACCAGTACGCGGCAGCGGCGATCAACGATCCCGTCCTGGCGCGGATGCTCACCGAGGCCAAGCAGGGGCAGGCGCGGGAGGTTGGCCGACTGCTGGTCCGCATCGCCCCCGACCTGACCAGTCCGCGGCTCGCGGCACGGTCCCTGATCGCGACCTCCGACGGACTCACCCTCCAGGTCCTGATCGGCAGCCTGTCCCCGGCCAGTGCCGAGCGCACCTTGCGGGCCGCCCTGGATCGCGTCCTCGGCTGACGCCCGCATCCGCTCAGTGCCGCTGCCCGGGGATCACGCGTCTCGGTCGATCTCGTCCAGTGCTTGCTGCATGTGGTGCAGGACCCGGAGGGTCGCCGTCAGCTCGGCCCCGGTCAGCTCGCCCCCCACTCGACGCATCAGGTCGAGTTCTCGTCGTGTGACGGCCTCGATCGCAGTGCGACCGGTGTCGGTGAGCCGTACCAGCCGGGATCGGCGATGGGTGGGGTTGATGGCGAGTTCGACGAAGCCGGCCTCCCGAGCGTCGTTGACCATGCGCTGGACGAACTGACGGCTCAGGTCCTGGGTCCGTGCCATCTGGGGGACCGTGCGCTCGCCCTCACGCCGGAGCTGGTCGAGCACGGCCCGGACGCCGGTGGACATGCCCATCACCGGTTCGTCGCGCTCCACGATGCGGGCCACCTTGCGATAGAGCGGTCCGATCGCGAGGTAGACCTCCGAGAGGTGGGTGGCCAGTGCGTCCGGGTCCAAGGGCCTGCTCACCGCTCCAGTATGACACCTTGGTTGTCAACTACCGGTCATTCTGACACCTTGGGTGTCATGAATGCATGGGGCACCCACCAGCTCGACCTTGTCGGTCAACGGATCCGCTACGCCCTCGGTGCCGGAGTCCGGACGAGTCGTCGCGCACCGTTGCTGTTCCTCCACGGAGGTGCGGTCGACCACCGGATGTGGGGTCCTCAGCTGACCGGTTTTCCGGACCGTGTCCGCATCGCCCCGGATGCACGTGGCCACGGTGGCTCCTCCGAGGTGACCGGTGACTGTCGCCTGACCGACGACGTGGTCGCCCTGCTCGACGCCCTCGAGATCGACCGTGCGGTCCTGGTCGGGGTGTCGATGGGTGGTGGCACCGCGGTCGACACCGCCCTCGAACATCCCGACCGGGTCATGGGCCTGGTGGTCAGTGGCACCGGCACCAGCGAGCCCGAGTTCACCGACCCGTGGGTCCTGGACGCTTTCGCCGCGTGGGCCGATGCCGGGGCTCGGGGCGATGCCGAGGCCTGGATCGCGGCCTTCATGCGCTTCACCACCGGGCCGGGACGGAGCCGTGCCCAGCTCGATCCGCAGGTCTGGAGCCTGGTCGAGACGATGGCCCGTGACGTCCTCGCCGAACACGTCACGATCGGTCCCGACGGTCGGCCGGTGCCGCCGCAGGCTCCGGTCCCGGTCACCGACACCTGGGCCCGTCTCGGTCGGGTCCAGGTCCCGGTGCTCGCGCTGTGCGGCAGTGCCGACTCGGTCGACCACCGTCGGCTCGGGCGCCGACTGGCCGAGCAGGTCCCGTACGGGGAGTACGACGAGGTCACCGGTGCTCATTACCCGAACCTGGAGGACCCGGACACCTTCAACGCTGCAGTTGGGGCGTTCCTGTCGCGGCATCGGCTCTGATCGAGCGCCACAGGTTCACCATCAGCAGGACCATCCCGGCCGACAGCGCCATGTGGCCGAGGCCGGCGATCCCGGCGATCATCGCGGAGGACTCCTGTCCCAGGACGGTGAGACACCCGTGCCAGACCAACATCCCCGCCGTCAGCAGCAGGCCGACGTTGTGCAGCCAGAAGAACCAGCCGAAGAACTTGCTCTGCGACAGGGCGAACAGCTTGTCGAGTGCCAGCACCACCAGCAGGACGATGAAGCCGAGGGTGAGCAGATGGGTGTGGGCCAGTCCGAGTTGGGTGAACTGACCCTCGGGGAAGTCGTTCAGCTTGGTGAACTCGCGATAGAACAGCCCCGACGCCACACCGACGATCAGCCAGGTGGTGGAGGCAACGAACAGACGACGCATGGGATTCCTTTCGGGTCTGGGATCCAGCCTCCCCGTCCCGATCGCCCCACCCATCAACCAAAAGGTGGATCTCCGGCCGTCCGATCCGGTTGACCTACGTTGCGACGGTCTGCACCACGTTCCTCGGCATGCTAACCGAGCGAACGGATGCAGGATCCGCCCAACGTGGGCAGAACGCGGGGATCGTGCCCCGGGGTCAGACCAGTCCGGTCTCGCGAGCCACGGAGATCGCGCGGGAGCGGTTGGTGACGCCGAGCTTGTCGAAGATGTGCACCAGGTGGGTCTTCACGGTGGCCTCGGTGACGAACAGCTCCTTGGCGATCTCGCGGTTCGAGGCTCCGGTGTCGAGCATCCGCAGCACCTCCAGCTCGCGCTCGGTCAGCTGCAGTCGGGGCGACCGCAACGCCTTGGCCACCCGAGCGTTGAGCTGTGGGGTCAGGACCAGCTTGCCGGCAGCGGCCTGACCGATCGCGGCCACGATCGCCTCGGGGGGACTGTCCTTCAGCAGGTAGCCGGCCGCCCCGGCCTCGACGGCACCGAGGATCTCGGCGTCCCGATCGAAGGTGGTGAGGATGATGACCGCCGGCGCCGGGTCCTGTCGCCGCAGCGCCGCCGTGGTCCGTACCCCGTCCATGCCTTCACCCAGGCGCAGGTCGCACAGCACCACGTCCGGCTGCAGCTTGGCGGCCAGGACAACGGCCTCCTCACCGGTAGCGGCCTCGGCGATGATGTCGACGTCGGGATGAGCGGTGAACAGTGCGCGCAGGCCGGCGCGGACGATGGGGTGGTCGTCGACCAACATCACTTGCAGCGCGGTCACTGCTCGCCTCCGATCGGCAGCCAGGCCGACAGCGCGGTGCCGTCACCCGGGGCGGTCTCGATGTCCAGGTTGCCGCCGAGGTCGCGCAGTCGTGCCCGCATCGCGCGCAACCCGTAGCCGCTGCCGTCGCTGGGACGCTCACCGTCCCAGCCGGCCAGGTCGAAGCCGATCCCGTCGTCCACGATGTCCAGGCGGACGACGTCGCCCCCATCGACCAGGCTCACCACGACCCGCTCGGCCCGGGCGTGGGTACGGACGTTGGCCAGTGCCGACTGGGCGGTGCGCAGCAGCGCCACCTCGCCGCCGACCCCCAGGGCAGGCACCGTCGGATCGACCCGCAGATCGGTCCGCAGCCCGGTGTCGTCCTGCAGTCGGGTCAGCATGCGCCGCAGCGCCTCACCGAGCGCCGAGCCCTCCAGCTCGGCCGGCATCATCGCGTTGACGATCCGGCGGGTGTCGGCCAGTCCCTCGGCGGCCATCTGCTGGATCTGGCCCAGCGCCCGCCGTGACTCCTCGGGGACGTCCTCGCGATCACCGGCCGAGCGGGCCAGCATTCCGATCGAGGACAGGCTCTGGGCGATCGTGTCGTGGATGTCACGCGACAGCCGGGTGCGCTCGACGCCGGCCCCGGACTCACGTTGGGTCCGGGCGAGCTCGTCCTGCAGCTGCGCCATCTCCTCCTGGGTGCTCACCAAGGAGTTGATCAGCCGGCGACGTTCCCGACCGTCGCGGACCAACTCGAGGTACCCACGGGAGATCCCCAGCGCAAAGATCCCTCCCACCAGGGGGCCGATGACATTGGCGTACGAGGTCGTCCCGTGGTGCAGCACCGGCGCTCCGGCGACCACGGCGAAGACCGCGACGGCGAACGGCACCGCCCACCGCAGCGGCATCACGAAACCGGCCAGCAGCCACAGCGGGAACGCCAACCAGACGAACTCGGCCGACACCACGACCGCGCCGATCCACACGGCGGCGAGCAGGCCGAGCCAGATGGCACCCCGGCGCCGGTCCCGGCTCCGCCTCGCCAGGGCCAGCCCGATGCCGTACCAGCCGAGGAAGCCCACGGCGACCGCCACGGTCCATCCGACGGTCGCACCGGCGCCGATGGCCCGTGCGGCGCCGATCACCACCAGCACGACGGTGATGACGGCCTGGCCCACGCGGATGGCGTGGACCAGGCCCGGCTCAGCCGGCGACCGGGACGCGCGACGGGACGTCATGGTCCGATTCTTCCCCCTCCGGCGGCGTGGGGCGAGCCGATCCGATCCGCCGGGGCCACCACATCCGGTCCCCGAGCAGGGAGAACAGCGCCGGGACGACCAGGCTGCGGACCACCAGGGTGTCGACCAGCACGCCGAGGCAGACCGTCAGCCCGATCTGGCCGAGGGTGACCAGCGGCAGCAGTCCCAGGGCGGCGAAGACCCCGGCGAGCACCACGCCAGCACTGGTGATCACTGCCCCGGTCGAGGCGAGTGCGTTCACCATCCCGGCACGGGTGCCGACCCGGGCTGCCTCCGACTGGGCGCGGTGCACCAGGAAGATCGTGTAGTCCACGCCGAGGGCGACCAGGAACAGGAAGGACAGCAACGGGACCTGCAGGTCGAGGGCGTCCCAGCCGAACACCGTCCGGCTCAGCCAGGAGCCGGCACCGATCGCTGCGGTGGCACTGGCCAGGTTGACCACGAGCAGCACCACCGGTGCGACCGCGGCCCGGACCAGCAGCACCAGCACGACCAGGGTGACGAGCAGGACCAACGGGGCGATCAGCAGCAGGTCGCGGGTGTTGCCGTCGCGGGCATCGACGTCGACCGCACTCTGTCCACCGACCAGAACCTCACCCGGTACGGCATCGGCCGCGGCCCGCAGGTCGACGACCAACTGATGACTCTCCTGCGTCCCGGGCGCAGGCTCGCCGGTGACGGAGAACTTCACCCACTCCTGGTCATTGCTCTCGGTCGGCTGGGACACCCGGACCACGCCCGGGACGGAGTCCAGCGCGTCGGCGACCTCATCGGCGTGCTCGGCCTCGGCGACCACCGTCAACGGCTGGGCCTGACCGGGCGGGAAGTGGTCGGCCAGCGTTTCCAGCCCGGCCGCGGACTCCGACGGGACCCGGAACTTCTCGACCTGGCTCAACCCGACGGTCGTGCCGACCAGCCCGGCGGCCATCACGCCCAGCAGTGCCACACCAGTGATCAGCGGCACCCAGGGACGGCGCACCACGCCGGTGGCGACCCGGCGCCAGACCCGCCCGTGACGGGCGGCATCGGGGCGGGGGACGAAGGGCCAGAACACCCGCGGTCCACAGATCGCCAGGGCGGGCGGCAATACCAGTAGCACGGCGGCCAGCGCGATCAGCAGACCGACCGCCGAGGAGACGCCGAGCCCATGGGTGCCGGGGATCACGGCCAGCACCAAGGTCAGCAGGGAGACCACGACGGTGAGGTTGGAGGCGACGATCGCCGGGACCGTCCGCCGCCAGGCCGTGGCCAGCGCGGCGCGGTGATCGGTCTGGTGGTGCAGCTCCTCGCGGTAGCGCGACACCAGCAACAGCGCGTAGTTGGTGCCGGCACCGAAGACCAGCACGCTGACGATCCCGGTGTCGAACTGCAGGTCCCACAGGTTGCCGAGCCCGGCGGTGACCTTGTTGGCGACCTGGTCGGCGATCCCGACCACGGCGAGCGGGACCAGCCACAGCACGGGGGAGCGGTAGGTGACGATCAGCAGCACCGCGACGATCGCGATGGTCACGATCAGCAGGGTGAAGTCCGCCCCGTCGAAGGAGGCCGCCACGTCCACGCCGAAGGCGGGGCCGCCGGTGACCTGCAGGGTGAGGTCGCCGGCCTGGGAGGCGGTCACCTCCCGTACCAGCTCGACGGCATGTTCGGCGTCGTCGCCCACCGTGAGGGTCACCTGGACCACGGCCGCCTCGCCGTCCTCGCTGGGGAACGGGCCCAGGGCTCGGCCGTCGGTGGCCTCCTCCAGGGCCGGGACCAGGGGCTCCAGCTCGCTCAGGTCGTTCGGATCGAGGGCGGCGCCGTCGGGTCGGCTCGCCACCACCAGCAGGGTCCCCTCATCGGCGCCGGGGAACTTCTCCAGCAGCTCGGTCACCCGCGACGACTCCGAGTCGGCGGGAGCGGAATCGGTCCCGGTGTCGAGCGACACCCCGCGCAACAGGCCCATCAGACCCACCAGGACAACCACCCCCAGCACCAACCAGATCCGGGCTCCTCGGCGGGAGGTCAGGCTTTCGGACACAGCACCACGTCTCATGGTGTCCAGCACACCGGATCGCGGCCGTCCGGACGTCAACCGAACGGTTGACATCTGGGGCCTTTGCATGGTCCCCGAGAGGCGGTTCACATCCCGAGACCAGCGTTTTTTGGCGTCCCCATGCGGGTTGGAGCAGAATTGGCCTGCGACACGCCGACAACCACATCTAGGGGGGCTTGCCACCTCTGAACCCAAGGGGTAGTGTCTCGATCCACGACATCGGTGAAACTACACGGATGTAAGAGGTCCACCAGGGAAGGGCTAGGGCGCCATGACGATCAAGGTCTACAGCAAGCCATCGTGTGTTCAGTGCACGGCGACGTACCGGGCGCTCGACAAGCTCGGTCTGGAGTACGAGATCACTGATCTCGCAGCTGACGAGGCAGCCCTCATGGAGGTCCTCGCCATGGGCTACCAGCAGGTCCCCGTGGTCGTCGCCGGTGACGAGCACTGGTCCGGGTTCCGGCCCGACATGATCAAGGCAGCGGCCACGCGCGAACAGGTCGCCTGAGCACTTTCTGCACCAACTTCATCCTGGCCGGCAGCGGGACGTTCCGCCGCCGCGTCACCCCTGCGGGCACGGTCGATCGGCCGTGCCCGTAAGACACCCCACAGCAACACCGCGGCAGGCTTCGAGCACGAGAGGAGGAGGGACACATGGTTCGCCTGGTCTACTTCTCCTCGGTCACCGAGAACACGCACCGCTTCGTGACCAAGGTCGGCGCCCCTGCCGACCGGATCCCGCTGCACGCCAATGACCCCTTCCTCACGGTGGACGAGCCGTACGTGCTCGTCACCCCCACCTACGGAGGGGGCGACGGCAGGGGAGCGGTCCCGAAGCAGGTGATCAAGTTCCTCAACGACCCCGGGAACCGGAGCCACATCCGGGGTGTGATCTCTGCCGGCAACACCAACTTCGGCGAGGCCTACGGTCTCGCCGGTGACATCGTCGCCCGCAAGTGCGAGGTGGCACACCTGTATCGATTCGAACTCATGGGGACCCCCGACGACGTCGACCGGGTCCGCGAAGGGCTGAAGAAACTGTGACTGCAACACTGATGACCGACACCGGCACCGAAGGGGTCACCCCCGAGGTGGACTACCACGCGCTGAACGCGCAGCTGAACCTCTATGACGGCGAGGGTCGGATCCAGTTCGAGGCCGACC
>DVLP01000415.1 GCA_018715445.1 Candidatus Avipropionibacterium avicola
ACGATCGCGACAACCGCCGTTCCTTCAACAGGGACGACCGTGGCGGCCGGGACCGCTTCGACCGCCAGGACCGCGCCGACCGTGGCCCCCGCTCCTACGACCGCAATGACCGCGACGATCGCTCGTTCAACCGGGATGACCGCAAGCCGTCGTACAACCGCGATGACCGCAAGTCGTCGTACAACCGTGATGATCGCCAGCGTTCCTCCAGCCGCGACGATCGTCAGTCCTCGTTCAACCGCGATGACCGCAAGCCGTCGTACGACCGTGATGATCGCTTGCGTTCGTACGGTCGCAGCGACCGTCCGCAGCGTTCCTTCGGCCGCGACGACCGCCGCTCCCACGACCGTGACGACCGGGCGGAGACCAAGCCGTACCGTCACGAGCCGGAGGTCCATGAGCGACTGGAGGCCCGTACGGTGGCCCCCGACGAGGTCGCCGGGATGGGCTTCACCGACCTCGGGGTCGACCAGCGACTGTCTGCGGTGCTGGCCGACATGGGAGCCGTCGAGCCCTTCCCGATCCAGGCCGCGACGATCCCCGATGCACTGGCCGGACGGGACGTGCTGGGCCGGGGTCGCACCGGATCGGGCAAGACCATCGCCTTCGGCGCACCGCTGGTGCAGGTCCTCGGGCAGACGCGCAAGCGCAGCCAGGGCCGCTCACCGCGGGCACTGATCCTGGCGCCGACCCGTGAGCTGGCCCAGCAGATCGACCGTACGGTCCAGCCGCTGGCCAAGGCCTTCGGGCAGTTCACCGTGCAGGTGATCGGCGGCGTGCGGCAGGACCGTCAAGTCTCCAAGCTGCGTCGTGGCGCCGACATCGTGGTGGGGACCCCGGGCCGGGTCGAGGACCTGGTCGAGCAGGGGTTCCTCGACCTCTCCCAGGTCAGCGTCACCGTGCTCGACGAGGCCGACCTGATGTGTGAGTTCGGCTTCCTCGAGCCGGTCCAGCGGATCCTGCGGCTCTGCGCCGACCAGGGCCAGCGGCTGTTGTTCTCCGCCACCCTGGACAAGCAGGTCGAAGCGCTGGTCAAGGAGTTCCTGACCGATCCGGCCACCAGCCAGGTCGCCGACGAGGACCAGTCCGACGGCACCATCGACCACCGCACCATCGTGATCACCCCGCAGCAGCGCTCCGAGGTGCTGCTCGACCTGCTCGCCTCCACCCCGCGCGCCTTGGTCTTCACCAAGACCCGGATCGGTGCCGAGGTGCTGGCCGAGGACCTCGGCGCGGCCGGAGTCAAGGCAGCGGCCCTGCACGGCAACCTCACCCAGGGCGCCCGCAACCGGAACCTGGCCAAATTGGCCTCCGGTCAGGCGGCCGTGCTCGTGGCCACCGACGTGGCGGCCCGAGGGATCCACCTCGATGACGTCGAGATCGTCGTGCAGGCCGATCTGCCCAACGACCACAAGACCTACATGCACCGTGCCGGTCGGACCGGTCGCGCGGGGCGTGACGGTGTGGTCGTCACGCTGGTCCCGCGCAACCGGCGCCGCACGATGGCCAAGATCCTCGACCAGGCGTCGATCGTGGCGTCCGAGAGTGTCCCGGAGGGCTCACCAGAGCTGAGCGACGCCGATGATGAGCAGCGCTCCAAGCGCCACTCCAAGCCACGGCACCTGCGCGGACCCGGTGGGCCGAAGCGGCACAGCGGTGGTCCCCGTCGGTACGAGCACGGTCCGAAGCGCCAGGACCGGGATCGCGGCGAGCGTCGGGGCGAGCGCAAGGCCCCACAGCCAACCGCCGACTGAGTGCCACGGGCCGCTGTTCCACAGCAGCATCAGCCCGGCGACCGAGATCAGCAGCATCGCGATCGAGGACAGGGCTGACCGTGCGCGCAGCGCCCACCACAGCGCCATGACGGAGAAGGTCACGGCGATGGCGGCGATCGCCCAGAGCATCAGTGTCACGGTGATCGTCTGACCCACGACGGGGCTGTCGTAGAGCAGTCCCATCGCGATGGAGTCGACGTCGGTCGCGGCATTGCCGAGCACCACGACGGCGCGCTCCTGCTCGACATCGATCGCCAGCATCGCGCGGTGTCCGCCCGTCATGCCGTTGTGCCACACCATGGTCGACGGTTCATCACCGGTGGGCAGCACCGTGGTGAACCAGGCCCAACCGATCTGGGTCCGGTCGTCGAACGGTGCGGTCGCCGTGCGGGCCTCGCCGCCCGGGGCGGTGCCGTCCAGTTGCGCCTGGGCCCAGATCGCCATGTCAGTGATCGTGGTCAGGGTGAGGACGCCGGCGGGGGCGTAACCGTCGCCGGGCCACCGCGGCGCCGGGGTGCCGTTGAAGGTGAATCCGCGCACGGCGTCATCGGGGATGGGCCGGGTCTCGTCCGGGATCCAGGTGTTGGTCATCCCCAGCGGTTCGGTGATCCGCTCGGCCAGCAGGGTGCGGTAGTCGGTGCCGGCCGTCTCGGCCAGGGCCGTGCCCAGCAAGGAGATCCCGAAGTTCGAGTACGTCGGCGGCTGGTCAGGATTCAGGGTCGCCTCGGCGGCGTCGGCGATCAACTGCTCGGTCGAGCGGTCGGCGTACGGGTTCCCGCCGGTCAGGCCCGAGGTCGAGTTGGCGGCCGAGGCACCCAGTGGGGGCAGCCCGGAGCTGTGCTGGGCCAACGACGCAAGGGTGACCGAGCCGGCCTCGGTCCCGGTCAGGGCGGGCAGGTGCTGCTCGAGGGCGTCGTCCGGTGACACCTCGCCGCGCTCGATCGCATCGGCGAACAGGGCCGCCACGAAGGTCTTCGCCACCGAACCGGTCTCGAAGACCGCGTCGGCGCCGGGCGGTGGTCCGTCGCGGCCAGGCCCGGAGTTGCCCAGACCCGCCCAGGTCACCTGGTCTGCCGTCACCTCGGCCACGGTCAGGGCGCGGAACCCACCGGTGCCGTCGACGAGGTCACGGGTACGGCCGGCGAGCTCCTCGTCACCGGCGGTCTGTGGCCCCACCACCTGGTGCTGGGGTCCGACGAACACCCCGATCAGGATCGCGACCAGGGCGGCCGCCACGATCGGGACGAGGAAGCGAGGGCTCCGGATCCGGGCGGGCGTGGGAGTCCCGGGTTCGTCGGGAGTACGAGTCCCGGGTTCGTCGGGAGTGCGAGTGGACGTGCGGGTGTCAGCCATCAGGATCCTCCGAATTGGGGGTCAGTGGGTGGCGGCGAGCATGATCGTGAGCAGGGGCACCACGCGGGTGGCGGGGACCTCGTAGTGGCCGCGCCGAGGTGAGGTGAGCCACCCGGCTGCGACGAGTTGTCGCAGGTGGTGGTGGAGCTGACCGGTGGTGCCCAGGCCTTCCTGCTGCTGGAGCTCGGCGGTGGTCCGCACGCCGCAATGGACCAGTTGGACCAGGCGCAGGCGGACGGGGTGGGCCAGCGCATCCATCGTCGCGGCCAGCTCCGACCAGTCACGCTCGGCCAGCTCGGCCGCACCCTGGCCGTACTGCCAGTGCACCGGGCCTGCATCGGGCACCTCCAGCCGGCCGGCGAAGGTGACCACCTCCAGGTCCTGGCGCTCCAGCTCGTTGACAATCCAGAACTGGTCGTCACCAGGATCGCTGGACGGCTCGGCAACGCGACGCGTGCTGAGCTCGGCGATCGCCTCCTCGAGGGCGGCGAGACGTTCGTCGACGGTGGGTTCGTGCTCGGTCATGGCCTCAAACTAGCATCGGGTACGCAAGCACGTACTTACGTATGTCACGCTGAGGATGTGACAAATGTGAGGGATGGTTGGTGGTCCTGGAGGGATCACCAGAGTTGCGTGACTCCGATGATGAGCAGCACGCCGAGTGCGACACCGAGCCACGGCACCTGCGCGGATCCGGTGGGCCGAAATGGCACAGCGGTGGTCCCCTTCGGTGCGAGCGCGGTACGAAGCGCCAGGACCGGGATCGCGGCGAGCGCAGGGGCGAAGGCCAGGCCCCAGAGCCACCCACCCACGGCGTTCCACGGGCCGCTGTGCCACAGGTAGGCCAGTCCAGCGGCGGAGATCAGCAGTAGGGCCACCACCGACAACACTGACCGACCACGGAACGCCCGCCACAGGGTGACCCCGGAGAGGGCGGCTGCCAGGGCGGCGAGGAGCCAGCCGATGACGGTGACCATCATCGGTTGGCCCAGGACCGGGCCGTCGTGGAGCACGGCGGTCGCGAAGGTGTCGACCGGGGTGTTGGTGTTGCCCAGGACGACCACCGCACGATCGGTGTCCGGGTCGATCCCGAGCATCGCCGTGTGTCCGGCGGAGCTGCCGTTGTGCCACACCAGGGTCGCCTCACCGTCCGTGGTCTGGATCTCGGTGGTGAGCCATGCCCAGCCGATCCGGCTGCCCTGCATCTCGGCGGTGGGCTCCAGCGGAGCGTCCCCACCGGGGGCGGTGCCGTTGAGCTGGGCCTGGGCCCAGAGGGCCATGTCATGGATGGTGGTGGCCATCGAGGTGCCGGACGGCTGGTAACCCTCGCCGTACCAACGAGGCGCCGGGGTGCCATTGAACACGAACGGATCGGTGGCACCGTCGGGCAGGTCGTCAGCACTGAGCATCGGTGTGGTGTCGGACATCCCGAGCGGCCCGGTGATGCGTTCGGCCAGCAGCGCTGACCAGCTGGCGTGTCCACTGGTCCGGGCCAGTGCGGTGCCCAGCAGCGAGATCGCGAAGTTGGAGTAGGTGGGTGGCTGCTCAGGATTGACGGAGGCCTGGGTCGCGTCGGCGATCAGCTGCTCGGTCGTGGTGGTCTCGTACGGGTTCTCGAGCGTCAGCACGGCCACGGTGGCACGCTGCTGGGCGGTCGCGCCCAGAGGTGGCAGGCCGGAGCGGTGCTGGGCCAGGGAGGCCAGGGTGACCTCGCCGGCCGGTGTCCCCTCCAGCTCGGGCAGGTGCTGGGCCAACGGGTCGTCCGGTGACACCTCGCCGCGCTCGATCGCATCGGCGAACAGCGCTGCGGTGAAGGTCTTGGCCACTGACCCGGTCTCGAAGACGGTGTCGGCCCCGGGGGCCGGTCCGGAGCGGCCGGCGGTGGAGTTGCCCAGGCCGGCCCAGGTGATGTCGTCCGGGGTCACCTCGGCGATCGCGACCGAGCGGAATCCGCCGACCCCGTCGGCGGCCGCCCGGACCTGGGCGGCGAGGTCGGCGTCACCGGCGGTTTCGGGGCCGACCACCTGGCGTTGGGGTGCCACGAAGACGCCGACCAGGAGGGCGGCAAGGCTGGCGGCCACCGTGGCGATGAGGAACCGGGTACGGCTGTGCTGGCGGGGGTTCTGCGCGGTCATGGATTCAACGTAGCACACAAAGTACGTAAGTACGTCTTTACGTAGCAATGGTCAGTGGTGAGGAGGGTGAGGGATAGGCTGGTGCGTCATGGATCCGCATCCGCTCACCGGGGTCGACTTCGCCTCACCGGTGCCGCCCGGATCCGGATGGCCCGGAGACCTCGCCGACGAGCGGACCCCGGTTGCCGCCGACCCCGACGCCGTACGGGCCCTGGCCGCTGATGCCGCTGACCTCACCGAGCTCGCCGCCCGGACCAGCGTCTGTCGGGCCTGCCCCCGTCTGGTTCAGTGGCGTGAGGAGATTGCCGTCGAGGCGCGTCGCGCCTCCTTCGCCCATCAGCCGTACTGGGGTCGACCGGTGCCGGCCTTCGGTGATCCGCAGGCCCGACATCTCATCGTCGGCCTGGCCCCGGCCGCCCACGGGGCGAACCGGACCGGGCGGATGTTCACCGGCGACCGTTCCGGTGAGTGGCTCTACGCCGCGCTGCACCGGGCCGGCTACGCCACCCGCGCCGAGGCCGAGGCAGCGGGGGACGGACTCGAGCTGCACGACTGCCGGATCACCGCACCGGTGCACTGCGCGCCCCCGGCGAACAAGCCGACCACCCAGGAGCAGCACACCTGCGGCGCCTGGCTGGACCGCGAGCTCGAGTTGAGCGCGGACCGGATCGTCTCGGTGCTGGCCCTCGGCGGGATCGGGTGGCGTTCCTTCCTCGCGGCCGCGAATCGGATCGGCTGGCAGGTGCCACGGCCGCGGCCGGTCTTCGGGCACGGCGCCGTGGCCGAGATCGGTGTCGGTGCCGGACGTACGGTCCGTCTGGTCGGGTGCTACCACGTCAGCCAGCAGAACACCTTCACCGGCAGGCTCACCGTCGAGATGTTGGACGAGGCGATCGGCCTGCTGTCAGTCTGACCCCTCGACGGGCTCGGGGGTCGGAAAGGGGCTCGGGGGTCGGAGTCGGTTCGCGGAGCGGCGCCACCCTTGCCGCGGCGCGGCGGACAGCGATAGCGTCCAATCCACCGAGACACGGTCACGGTCCGGGGTGCAGTGCAATGTCGGCGCCGTCCCCGCCCCTTCACTGCCGAACCAGGAGTTGTCGATGAAGCACAGACTCACCCGGGCCGTCCTCGCCCTGGTGGCCACCGCGGCCATGACGGCCGGGACCCTCGCCACGGCGCAGGCTCGCCCGAGCAGCACCGATGAGCCGGGGCCGGTGGACATCCCCCAGCGCTACCTGGAGCAGGAGATCGACTGGTCGACCTGCTCCTTCGACGCCACCGTGAAGCAGCTCTATCCGGACGCACCGACCACGCGATGTGCCGAGATCACGGTCCCGATGGACTGGAACGATCCCGACGCCCATCCCGACATCACCCTGGCCATCGCCCACTCCGAGGCGACCGGTGAGTCGCAGGGCCTGATGACCACCAACCCGGGTGGCCCGGGTGGCGCCGGGCTGACCATGTCGGCGGCGCTGGCGATCACCAAGACCCAGCTGTTCTCCGACTACGAGCTGCTCGGCTTCGACCCACGTGGCTTCGGACAGTCGACCAACGTCCAGTGCCTGATCGACGTCGACGAGCTCAACGAGATCCCGGTGGTCGCCGACTACCGGGAGCGCAACGCCGAGACCCACGAGGTCGAGATCGCCGAGGCGAAGGCGTACGCGAAGGCCTGCTCATCCACCGAGTTCAGCGAGTTCGTCAACACCCAGCAGACCGTGTACGACATGGACTTCCTGCGTGCCCTGCTGGAGCACGACACCCTCAACTACATCGGCTACTCGTACGGGACCTGGCTCGGCACCTGGTACGCCGACACCTACCCCGACCACGTCGGACGCTTCGTGCTCGACTCGAACATGAACTGGGTCGACGACATGTTCGCCAACGAGGAGGCCGACTCGGCCTCCTTCCAGCGTCGGCGTGACGCCATGCTGTTCCCCTGGATCGCCCGCCACGATGCGGAGATCGGACTGGGCTCGACGGCCAAGCAGGTCGAGCAGCGCTACGAGAAGATCCGCGCGAAGTTGGTCGCCAACACCAAGGAGGGCATCAACACCCCGTACGGCTACGAGCTCGATGTCGCTGTGCTGCAGGCGATCTACACCAATGACGGCTTCCTCGACGCCGCCGAGGCCATGTTGGCCCTGGAGGAGATCGCCTTCGCCGAGGACGACGGCGCCGCCGATGCCGAGCGCAAGCTGGCTGCGATCCGTGGTGATGTCGCGATGACGCCCTCGGAGGCGATCGCCCAGGCTCGTCGCGAGGCGGCCAGCAGTGGTGACGAGGTCGTCGACCTCGGCGCGATGGGTACGGTGGTGCGCTGCAACGACACCCCGTACTCGGACAACATCCAGCGCTACCTGAACCAGGCCGACAAGCACACCCGCGACTACAGCTTCATCGGCTACTTCAACACCGTCCCGGTGTGCGCGTACTGGCCGTTCGAGCAGCAGCCGCGTCGGGTGGACCTGCGGGAATCGCCCACCCTGTTGATGATCCAGTCCGAGGGTGACCCGGCGACCTCCGCCGAGGGCGCGCTGCGCAGCCACCAGCTGACCCGGCGCAACACCGTGATGGTGATGGTGCCCGACGAGGGTCAGCACGGCATCTACATCGGTGGACCCTCGCAGTGTGTCGAGGACCTGACCGATGGCTTCGTCTTCGACGGTGAGGTGCCCAAGGACATGAGCCTGTGCGCCACCAGCCCACTGATCGGTGACGACGAGGTGCATCCGCTGGTCGGCCCGTTCGACCGGTACGAGCGGTTGGCCGCGTCGAAGCAGCAGCCGGCCGACCCGAACCCGATGCTGCGTCAGTTGCGGCGTCACTCGGTCGGGCTGCGCTGATCCGAGCGGGTCTCAGCGCAGGCTGAGGGCCATCACCGAAGCCGTACCGGGCCCGTTGTGGATCCGGGCAGGGGCGTCGTCCGAGGAGGGCGGCGCCCCTTGGCCTGTCCTTCCCGAGCTCGTCCTTCCCGGACCGGGATCGGTGGCGTGCTCGGTGAGGTCCCAGACGGTGGCGCCGAGGTGCTCGATCGCGGAGTCGGGGTCGTGGGTGATCGCTAGGACCAGCGCGTCGGGCCAGAGCCGTTCGATGTCGTCCAGCAGTGCGTCGGCGGTGTCGGCGTCGAGGTGTTCGGTGGGTTCGTCCAGGACGACGACGTCGACCTCGCGCAGCAGCAGGCGGGCCATGGCCAGCCGGCGGGCCTCACCACCGGAGATCGTGCCACCGTGCTCGCCGACCCGTCGATCGAGGTCGAGATCGACGCCGGCCCGTTCCAGCGCCTCGGCCAGGGTGGCGTCGTCGGCGTGCGGGGCCGCCAGGCGCAGGTTCTCCCGTACGGTCGTGTCGAACAGGTGGGCGTCCTGGCCCAACATCCCCACCCGTCCGTGCACCTCGAGCCGTCCTGCTGCGGTGGGAAGCAGGCCGGCCACGGTGAGGGCGAGACTGGTCTTGCCCAGTCCGCTGCGGCCGGTGACCGCGATCCGTTCCCCCGCGGTGATCGTGCGCGAGATCCCTGCCAGGACGGGTTCCTCGGCGTTCCAGCCGACACTGACCCGGTCGAGGACGATCCTGGCCTGCGTACGGGCGGTGGTGTCGCTGACCCGTTCGGGATCGGCGATCGGCGGCGCCTCCCGACCGATCCGCGACACCCGGCCGAGGGCGGTCCCGGCGGCACGGCGGGCCAGGGCAGCGCCCGGCAGGGGTTGGACCACGTCCATCAGGGCCATCGGCACCAGGGCGAGCACGGCGACCAGGGTCGGGGCGATCCGGTGGTCGACGACCGCCGGTGCGCTGACCACCAGGGCCAGCAAGGTCACCAGCCCGAGTGCGGCGACCTGGATCGCGGCCGCCACCCCGGTCGCGCTGGCGGCACGCTGCTCGATCCTGCGCAGTCCCCGGTCGTGGCCGGCGAGCTCGCCCAGTTGGTCGTCGATCCGGTCGTGGGCGTTGATCTCGGGGGCGAGGCGGTGGGCCCGACCGGTGGCCTCGGCCAGGGCGGCGCGGGCGGCGGCGAGGTCGCGTTGGCCACGCCGGGCCAGCAGGTCCCCCAGCCACGGAGCGAGGAGGACAGCGGCGAGCAGACCCGCTGCCAGCACCACGCCCGCGGCGGGGGAGATCCACCAGCACGTCACCACCGCGGCGATCCCGACCACCACGGCGACGATGCGGGGCATCATCACCCGTACCGTCAGATCGAGAGTGGTGGCGACGTCCTGGGTGAGCCGCGAGACCAGGTCCTGGCGGCGGGAGGTGAGGTCACCGGCCATCACCCGGTCCATCAGGCGGCGGTAGGTCGAGATCCGCAGCCCGGACTGCTCACGCAGCGCGACGTCGTGGCCCACCAGCCGCTCGGCGTAGCGGAAGACGCCCTTGCCGATCCCGAAGAACCGGACCAGGGTGACCGCCACCATCAGGTGCAGCACCGGCGGGTGCTCCGAGGCCCGCGACAGCAGCCACGCCGCCGTACCGATCAACGCCACCCCGCACCCCGCGGCCAGCACGCCCAGCACCACGGCAAGCACCACTGCGCCACGACGAGGCGAAGCGTTGGCGGAAACGTTGGCGGAAACCCCCACCCCCTTCGGATCCACGCCCTCCTCGCTGATCGACGCACGCTGTGGTGGGCGTGGATCAGTGGAAGGGGCGTGGATCCGAGGAGGGAG
>DVLP01000416.1 GCA_018715445.1 Candidatus Avipropionibacterium avicola
GTGAACACGTGCTGAGCCACGGCATCTTCGAGGCCGAATGGTTCGGTCCGAACGGCTCCGAGATCATCGAGGGCCACGACGGCCGCGAGCTCGCCCTGAAACTCGCCGAGCGCGGCATCATTCCGCCCGACGCCACCGACGACCTCACCGACTGACGCTCGGCGTTGGTCGGGCGGGGGCCGCGGGGGTGGGGAGCCACGGCCCGGGCGAGCGGCGGAACCCATCCGTACCGTGAGCCTCATCCGTGGCGTGAACTCCATCCGGACTCCGCGATCCACGTACCTCGGTGCCCCATCCGTACCGTGAGCCCCATCCGTGGCGTGAACCTCCGTCCGTTCTCCTCGATCCACGTACCCCCGTCCCCCATCCGTACCCCGCGTCCCGTCCGTACCCTGAACCTCATCGAGCGATCCGAGGTCCGCACACGTGCCTGTGGACCGCAATGCCGGATGCGGCTCCGCAGGCCCACGGCGACTTGCCGGCCCGCATCGACCCTTGCGTTCGTCACCCGTCGTGTGCGGTCCTCCGGTGCGATTTACCGCAGGTAATTCGCGAGGTGCGACGGGGGTTCTCGGCCAGGGCTGGTTTGTCCACAGCCTGGGTCCAGGTCTCCGGTTGTCCACAGATCGTCAGAATCGTGAACGATCGGCGGTTCTGGGGCGCATGGTGTGGCATGACGGCATTCATCTCACGCGCCGAGTTGCTGGCGTCCGGGTTCACTCCGGCCGAGATCCGTGGGCACCTCGCGACCGGGGCCTGGACGTCCGTCGCGCGGGGTCGTTACGTGACGAAGCCCGGCGGGGCCCACGGTTCGGTCGGGGAACGCCATGCCGTGCGGACCCATGCCGAGCTGTCCCGGTTCCGCTCGGAGGCGATCGTGGCGAGCCACCGCAGCGCAGCGGTCCTCCATGGGCTCCCACTGTTGGGCCCGAAGCCCGGTCTCGTCGAAGTCACCCGGGACGGAGTCAACGGATCGCGGACGAGCAGTTCGGTCCAGGTCCGGGCCTCCAAGGTGCCACCCGAGGACCGCGTACGGATCGACGGGACCGCTGTCACGTCGGTCGCCCGCACGCTGGTGGACCTGGCACGTCACGATGAACCGCTCCAGGCCATCGCGGCAGCCGACCGTGCGCTGGCAACCGAGCGCGTGACCGGGTCCGAAGTGGCGGCAGCGATGGCCCGGCTGGGCTCGGCCCCCGGCCTGCCGGCGGCTCGTCGTGTCCTGCAGCGGGCCGACGGTCGTGCCCACAGCGTGGGGGAGACGCGCCAGCGAATCGTCCTCGAGGACGGTGGGATCACCGGCCTGGCCTTCCAGATCGAGATCCGCGACGACCACGGTGGGTTCATCGGCCGTACCGATGCGGGCTTGGTGGAGCTGGGGATCCTGATCGAGTTCGACGGCAAGGAGAAGTACACGAAGTACCTACGGCCGGGGGAGCGGATGTCGGACGCCGTCCTGCGGGAGAAGAAGCGTGAAGACGCGTTGCGTGCGCTCGGCTGGATGGTGCTGCGGTTCGACTGGTCCGACCTGCGTCGCCCGGATGACGTGGTGCAGCGGGTCGGCCAGGAGATCGAGCACCGCCAGGAAGCACGGTTGCCCAGGGGATCGGTCATGGCCGCCGACCCCGTCCGCATCACCTTCTGACCTTCCGGGCCGTGCCTGAACGGCCTTGGGTACGGGAGGCCCGCACACCGAGGGTGAGGACCGCGTACACCGGCGCGGGACCGCAGGCCGACGGCGGTGTGCTGTCCGACACCGCAACTGGCGGTCCGACCACGAGATGTGCGGACCTGGGTGGGACAGTGGCCGGACGACGACCGGACGCGACCCGGACGCACCCGGACGCAACCAGCCGGCGACCGTACGTGACCAGACCCGGACCGGACGGTGACCGTACGATTGCGCTGGCCCCGGAGCCACTCGCCCAGGGAGCCAGATCCACCCTCGTCGTGGATTTGAGCAGTTGGGGGCCGTGGCGTAGAGTGTCCTGTCGGTCACCTGTGCCGGGTGACGCATGTCCACAGAACACCAGAGATTGTGAGTTCATGGCGAAGAAAGAGGGCGCTCTCGAGATGGAGGGCACCGTGGTCGAGGCTCTGCCCAACGCGATGTTTCGCGTTGAGCTGACCAATGGTCACAAGGTGCTCGCCACCATCAGCGGCAAGATGCGTCAGCACTACATCCGCATCCTCCCGTCGGACCGGGTTGTCGTGGAGCTCTCGCCGTACGACCTCACCCGTGGACGCATCGTCTTCCGGCACCGGTGAGTCGGACCAGGCCATCCTGATCCGCCGCACCACCTCGTACGGAATCGCCTCACCGCGACCCGGACGAAACCCCGCCCAACCCAACAGTGCGAGCCCGGCTGCTGTCCCAGTGGCAGAGCAGGAGCATCTCGCGCTGACGAACCAGAAAGACCCTCGATGAAGGTCCAGCCGAGCGTCAAGAAGATGTGTGACAAGTGCAAGGTCATTCGTCGACACGGTCGGGTCCTGGTGATCTGCGACAACCCTCGCCACAAGCAGCGGCAGGGCTGAGCACCACCGGCCCGTACGGTCGCCGAAGCCGGCACCACGGCCACACCCACAACTGAACAGCCACCTCGGACGAGGTGAAAAACAACAGTGTGACAGCACCCCGGACGCGCAGTACGGCGTACGGGCCCACCTCCGGATCGTTGGCCGGAGCCCCACCTGCCAGGCGGGGACGCTGCACGCCCCACACCGACGACATGGAATCGAAGGGTAACCACCCATGGCACGCCTCATTGGTGTTGACCTCCCGCGCGACAAGCGCGTCGAGATCGCACTCACCTACATCTTCGGGATCGGACGCACCCGCGCCCTGGAGACTCTCGCCGCTACCGGTGTCAGCGGGGACCTGCGGGTCCACGAGCTCACCGACGAGCACCTGGTCGCCCTGCGCGACCACATCGAAGCGAACTACCAGATCGAAGGTGACCTCCGCCGTGAGGTCGCCGCCGACATCCGCCGCAAGGTCGAGATCGGTTGCTACCAGGGTCGCCGTCACCGCAGCAACCTCCCGGTCCGTGGCCAGCGCACCAAGACCAATGCGCGCACCCGCAAGGGCAAGCGCAAGCCGGTCGCCGGCAAGAAGAAGTGACGCGGACCGCGCGCGAATCGACGAGAGACTTCAGGAGTAATTGAGCATGGCTACAGCTGGCCGAAGCACTGGCGCCAAGAAGGTGCGCCGCAAGGACAAGCGGTCCGTCCCCGCCGGACAGGCCCACATCAAGTCCACCTTCAACAACACGATCATCACCATCACCGACCCGGCCGGAGGCGTCATCGCCTGGGCCTCGGCCGGCACGGTGGGTTTCAAGGGGTCGCGCAAGTCGACCCCGTACGCAGCGCAGATGGCGGCCGAGGCCGCTGGTCGGCGTGCGATGGACCACGGCATGAAGCGGGTCGACGTCTTCGTGAAGGGCCCGGGCTCGGGCCGCGAGACCGCGATCCGTTCCCTCGGCGCGCTCGGGCTGGAGATCGGCCCGATCAGCGACGTGACCCCTGTCCCGCACAACGGCTGCCGCCCGCCCAAGCGGCGCCGCGTCTGACCCACCCGACCACGAGAACACCCAAGGACTGAGAATTCATGGCTCGCTACACCGGTCCCATGACCAAGAAGTCCCGCCGACTGGGTACTGACCTGGTCGGTGGCGACAGCTCCTTCGAGCGCCGTCCCTACCCGCCCGGCCAGCACGGTCGCGGGCGCACCAAGGACACCGAGTACGCCCTGCAGCTGCGGGAGAAGCAGAAGGCCCGTTACTCGTACGGAGTGATGGAGAAGCAGTTCTCCCGTTACTACGTCGAGGCCAACAACACCCCCGGCAAGACCGGCGACATCCTGCTGCAGATCCTGGAGTCCCGTCTGGACAACGTGATCTACCGCGCCGGCTTCGCCAACACCCGTCGCCAGGCCCGCCAGCTGGTCGTCCACGGCCACTTCCTGGTCAACGGCCACAAGGTCGACATCCCGTCGTACCGGGTCTCGCAGCACGACATCATCGACGTCCGTGAGAAGTCGATGAACCTGCACCCGCTGGTCGTCGCCCGTGAGGTCCACCACGAGCGCGAGATCCCGGCCTGGCTGCAGGCCGTGCCGGACAAGGGACGCATCCTGGTGCACCAGCTGCCCACCCGTGAGCAGATCACCATCGATGTCCAGGAACAGCTGATCGTCGAGCTCTACTCGAAGTGACGCCGTGCCCCGAGGTGCCGGTCCCCGTGCCGGCACCCCGGGACATCCATCACCGACCCCGTCCGCATGTGGGCGGTCGGGGCACCATGATTCGCCTCCTCATATAGCGGTGGGGGCGGAAAGGGAACAACCATGCTGATTGCACAGCGCCCGACCCTGAGCGAGGACGTCCTCGGCGACTTCCGCTCGCGGTTCATCCTCGAGCCCCTGGAGCCCGGCTTCGGCTACACCCTGGGCAACTCGCTGCGTCGCACCCTGCTCTCGTCCATCCCGGGCGCAGCGGTCACCAGCATCAAGATCGAAGGCAACAACCACGAGTTCTCGACCATCGAGGGCGTCGTGGAGGATGTCACCGAGATCATCCTCAACATCAAGGAGCTCGTGCTCTCCTCCGAGGAGGACGAGCCGGTCACCATGTATCTGCGCAAGGCGGGCGCCGGGGCGGTCACCGCTGCCGACATCGCCCCGCCGGCCGGAGTGGAGATCCACAACCCGGATCTGCACATCGCCACCCTGAACGAGTCCGGTCGACTCGAGATGGAGCTGGTCGTCGAGCGTGGCCGCGGCTACGTCTCCTCGCAGCAGAACAAGTCCGAGGACGCCGAGATCGGCCGCATCCCGGTCGACTCGATCTACTCCCCGGTGCTGAAGGTCAGCTACAAGGTCGAGGCCACCCGTGTCGAGCAGCGCACCGACTTCGACAAGCTGATCATCGACGTCGAGACCAAGCCGGCGATCCGCCCCCGCGACGCGGTGGCCAGCGCCGGACGCACCCTGGTCGAGCTGTTCGGGCTGGCCCGGGAGCTCAACGTCGAGGCCGAGGGCATCGAGATCGGCCCGTCGCCGGTCGACGAGCAGCTCGCCGCCGACCTGGCGCTGCCGGTGGAGGACCTGAACCTGACCGTTCGGTCCTACAACTGCCTCAAGCGTGAGGGCATCCACACCGTGAGCGAGCTCGTCTCGCGCTCGGAGGAGGACCTGCTCGACATCCGCAACTTCGGGTCCAAGTCGATCGACGAGGTCAAGGAGAAGCTGGCCGAGATGGGTCTGACCCTCAAGGACAGCAGCCCCGGCTTCGACGCCATGGCCGCCGGTGGTGGCTACGACGTGGACGACGACGCGGACTACGCCGAGACCGAGCAGTACTGACCAACTCCTGCGGGGGCCCGGGCCCTCGACCTGACATCCAGAGGAAAGACCAATGCCTACTCCCACCAAGGGGAACCGCCTCGGCGGCAGCCCGGCGCACCAGCGGCTGATCCTGGCCAACCTGGCGACCCAGCTGTTCGAGCACGGGCGCATCACCACCACCGAGACCAAGGCCAAGCGGGTCCGCCCGCTCGCCGAGCGGTTGATCACCAAGGCCAAGCGTGGCGACCTGCACGCTCGCCGTCAGGTGATGGCCACCATCCGTGACAAGGGTGTGGTGCACCAGCTCTTCACCGAGATCGCTCCGGTCATGGCCGAGCGTGACGGTGGCTACCTGCGCATCACCAAGATCGGTCCCCGCAAGGGCGACAACGCCCCCATGGCGATCATCGAACTGGTCACCGACCCGGTCCAGAAGAAGGACAAGTCCGCTGCCGCTCCGACTGCTGCTCCCGCTGCCGAGGAGACCGACGAGGTCACCGAGGTCGAGGACGCCGCCGACGAGGCCGCGACCGAGGAGACCGCTGACGGGACCTTCCGTGGTGAGGAGCCGCCCGTCGGCTTCGACATCAAGGGCAACGAGGACTCGATGAAGTACCACACCCCGGACTCGCCGTGGTACTCGCAGACCATCGCCGAGGTCTGGTTCAACAGCACCGAGGCCGCTGAGGCCGCTGGTTTCGTCGCCGCCGTCGCCTCGAAGGACGACGACGAGGACGAGGCTGACGAGAAGTGAGCTGATCCCGTGCGGGATCTGACGGCGGCCACCCACACGGGTGGCCGCCGTTCTCTTCCCCTGGCGAATGCAACGTTGTAAATTGGGCTCATGGACATCGACATCCCACGCCCTGAGTACCCCCGCCCGCAGATGGTCCGCGACCAGTGGCTCAGTCTCAACGGCCAGTGGGAGTTCGAGGTCGACCGGGGTGACTCCGGTCTCGAGCGGGGCCTGGGCGAGCGTGGCCTCACCCAGCGGATCGTGGTGCCCTTCGCGCCGGAGTCGGAGCTGTCCGGCATCGGCGACACCGACTTCCTGCACGCGGTCTGGTACGCGCGTGACGTCGAGTTCCCCGCGGCCTGGCAGGGCCAGCGGGTGGTGCTGCACTTCGGTGCGGTCGACCATGACGCCACGATCTGGGTGAACGGCACCGAGGTGGGCCGCCACCGCGGTGGCTTCGCCAGCTTCTCCTTCGACATCACCGATGCCCTCGACGGGCTGCGGGGCCGGATCGTCGTGCGCGCCCGGGACGCCGCCAAGGGGCCCCAGGCCCGTGGCAAGCAGTCGGTCGAGTACGCCAACCGGGCCTGCAACTACACCCGCACCACCGGCATCTGGCAGAGCGTGTGGGCCGAGCCGGTGCCCGAGGCCCACCTCGAGCGGCCCCAGATCATCCCGGATCTCGACAACGCCACCATCACCGTGGTCCAGCCGCTCAGTGCCGCCCGGAAGGGCTGGCGGGTGGTGGGCTCGCTGACCGACGCCGGCGGCGAAGTCGTACGGACCGAGGTCGCGACCGGCTCGATGGCGCCGCGGTTGGTGCTGAGCATCCCGAGTGACCGGGTGCGTGCCTGGGACACCCAGGACCCGCACCTGTACGGCCTCGAGGTGGAGTTGGTCGACGCCGACGGTGCGCAGGTCGACCGGTGGCAGGGCTACGCCGGGCTGCGCTCCATCGCCATCGACGGGCACCGCATCCTGCTCAACGGTGAACCCGTCTTCCAACGCCTGGTGCTGGACCAGGGCTACTGGCCGCAGTCGCTGATGACCGCCCCCAGCGAGGCCGCCCTGGTCACCGATCTGGAACTGCTGCTCAAGGCCGGGTTCAACGGCGCGCGGATCCACCAGAAGGTCGCCGAGGAGCGCTACCTCTACCACGCCGACCGCCTCGGCATCCTGCTGTGGGGCGAGTACGGCGACTGGGGGATCAACGGCCACGGACCGACCGGGGACAACCAGCGACCCACACTGTCGTTCCTGTCCGAGTGGGCCGAGATCGTGCGGCGCGACCTCAGCCATCCCTCGATCATCGGTTGGTGCCCGCTCAACGAGACCTGGCAGGAGATCACCGACCGGATCACCGATCTGGACGATGTCACTCAGGCGATGTACTGGACGACCAAGACGATCGACCCGACCCGACCGGTGCTGGACACCTCCGGCTATGCCCACCGGGTCCGCGGCGCCGATGTCTATGACTCCCACCAGTACGAGCAGGACCCGCAGAAGTTCGCCGAGCTGGTCGGTGGGCTCGCCGAGGGACGACCGTACGTGAACGCCGGGGCCAACGGCTGGGCGTGGTCGGTGGACTACGAAGGCCAGCCCTACTTCGTCAGTGAGTACGGCGGCATCTGGTGGAACCCGGACACCGCGGCCCAGTCCGACGGTGGGGACCGCACCGTCTCGTGGGGCTACGGCCAGCGGGTGCACGACGAGGAGGAGTTCCAGGTCCGGTTCGCCGGCCTCACCGACGTGCTGCTCGACGACCCGTTGATGTTCGGCTACTGCTACACCCAGTTGACCGACGTCTTCCAGGAGGAGAACGGGATCTATCGCTTCGACCGCTCCGAAAAGCTCGATGTGGCACGGGTGGCCCAGGTGCAGCGTCGCGAGGCCGCCTTCGAACGCGAGTGACGTAATGGTCTTGTAACCATTTCGGACGACCGGACCGTCATTTGCGTTCAACCGTGATCTATTGTTAGGCCATCCCGCAGGGGGCGGGGACTTTGACGATGGAGCAAGGGGGGCGGCCATGTTCGGCAGCCAGATGGCACGTAGGACACTTCTCGGCGGAGGGCTGGCAGTTGGCGCTGCCGCAGCCTTGGCCGGTTGTCGCACCGATGGCGGTGGCGGCACGGGGACCGGGGGCGACTCGGGTGGCGGCGACGTCTCCTCGATCCGCCCGAACTACATCCCGTACGACGGACCACAACCCGACCTGCCCGGCGACGGCGCGATCGGCGTCCCGAACGGGTTCCTGAGCTACCCGTCGCCGCCGCCCAGCACCGGCGGTGTGCCGGTCGGGCTCTCGAAGCCGGTCGAGATGATGGTGCAGGGTGTCGCCTCGGCCACCCCGCACAGCAAGAACCAGTGGTGGCAGATGTGGGACAAGGACCTGGGCGCCGAGCTCAGCGTCAACGTGGTCGACAGCACGCAGTACACCGCGAAGTTCCAGACCGCGACCGCCGGTGGCACCTTCGCCGAGATCACCCAGATCGTGACGGTGCCGCAGCTGCCGAAGCTGCTGGAGTCGATGTTCACCGACCTGACGCCGTACCTGTCGGGTGACAACATCGCGAAGTACCCGAACCTGGCGGCCCATCCGGCCGATGCCTGGGACATGTGCATCATCAACGGCAAGATCTGGGGCATCACCAACCCCCGGATCGTGGCCGGCACGGTCGGGATGACCCGCGGGGACATCCTGGAGGAGAAGGGGATCGACCTGATCCCCGAGCTCAACAGTGGCGAGGACTTCCTCGACCTGTGCCGCGAGATCACCGACCGCAAGGCCGGGACCTTTGCCATCGGGCAGATCCCGCAGAACTGGACGATCCCGTTGATCATGGAGTCGCTCGGCGGCGCCAACGTCTGGCAGGTCGACAACGGCACCTGGATCTCCCAGTACGAGACCCCGGAGTACGAACGGGCGCTCGAGATCGTGACCCAGATGTACGACGAGGGGCTCTTCCATCCCAACAGCTACTCGGACCTGAGCTCCACCGCCGTCTGGTTCGACGGTGGCGCGACCGCGATCTTCGCGCAGAACTTCGCCTCCTGGCAGACCCGCGCCGGGACCGATGCGAAGCCGTACGACTACCCCTGTGGCGTGGTGAAGATGCCGAAGTGGGACGGTGGCGGGGTGGCCGAGAAGCACCTCGGCGCCCCCGGCTACGGCGCACCGGTCGGGTTGGCCAAGACCGATGACGAGGCCCGCATCGACGAGTTGTTGAAGGTTGCGGACTACTTCGCCTCGCCGTTCGGGACCGAGGAGTTCCTCAAGGTCAACTACGGTGTCGAGGGCCGCCAGTACAACCTCAAGGACGGTCAGGTCCGCCCGGTCGCCGACGTCACCGACGAGCGGATCCCCGGACCCGCCTACTACGGTGCCACCAACGCGGTGAACATCTACTCCCCGGGCAGCCAGGAGGCCACCGAGCTGCTGCACGCCTACTGCCAGGAGATGATCCCGACAGGCGTGCGCAACCCCTCGTACGGCAAGTTCTCCGACACCGCGGCGAGCAAGGGTGCTGCGGCCGACAAGAAGCTCAACGACATCCAGGGTGACATCATCCAGGGACGGGCCAAGCTGTCCGAGTGGGCCGATGCGGTCAAGGAGTGGAAGTCCGCCGCCGGTGATGCGGTGGCTCGGGAGTACGCCGAGCAGGAGTGAGCGAGATCCGTTGACACACGGGAAAGGGCCGGTCGGAGCGCTCCGACCGGCCCTTTCCTTTGCGTGGTCTCAGATCAAGGACTTGCGGTAGCCGGCCTTCTTGGCGGCCGACTCGGTCCGGAAGCACTCCTCGGGATGGGTCTTGGTGTAGAAGCGCTGGCCCTTCAGGTGATAGATCATCGAGGGCTGGTTGCCCTTGATCGGTGCCCAGGAGGGGCAGGAGGTCCTGGAGCTCGGGGTGGTCCGCGTCGGGTACGAGATCGCTGCGGTGGCCTTCGAGGTCCGCGAGACCGTGGTGTGGCCCTTGAGCTTGCCGGTGACCTTGACGCTGGCCTTCATGCCGACCCGGGACGGAGTCATCTTCAGGGTCTTGTTGGTGCCGCCCTTGACGGCCTTGCCGTTGAGGTACCAGCGGTAGGTGAACTTCGTGCCCTTGGTCCAGCTACCCGGCTTGGCGTTCAACTTGGAGTTGACCTTGGCCGAGCCCTTGATCGTCGGGGTGGAGACCTTGGCGACCTTGGTCGAGGCCGAGGAGGTACGGCTGGTGGTGGCGTAGCCGGACT
>DVLP01000417.1 GCA_018715445.1 Candidatus Avipropionibacterium avicola
CCCGAGCCCGTCCTCACGACCCCCGAGCTCGTCGAGGGGACCCAGGTCCACCGGTCGCGGCACGTTGTCGAGCTCCTCGATCCCCAGCGACTGCGCCAACCGCCTGGCCGGATCGATCGTGATCACCACGACCTTGCGCCCGGCCCGGGCGGCGCGCAGGGCCAGGGCCGCCGACATGGTGGTCTTGCCGACCCCGCCGGAGCCGCAGCAGATCAGGATCCGCACCTTGGGATCGGTCAGGATCGGTTCGAGCTCCAGCCCGGTGACACCGTCGGGGACGGCCACCGCCGGGGGGAGGTCGGTGGACGGATCGGTCACGGGTTGACCTCCTCTGCGAGCTGGTCGCCCAACACGTCCGCGATGGAACCGAGCGTGGTCAGGTCCACCCCGAGCGGCTCCCGGGGGACCTCGACGATCGGTACGCCGAGCCCGGTGAGTCGCTCGCGGCACTCCCGCTCGGCCAGGATCCGGCTCGCCTCCCCGGCGAACTCGTCGGCCAGGGCCGTACGGTCGGCGTCACCGAGCATCGGCAGGTCGAGATCTGACTCGCCGTCGCGCGCACGACGCAACTGCGGGGTCGTCAGCGGCGAGGGGGTCACCCGGTTGGCGATCACGGTGCCGACCCTGATCCCGGTCGGGGCGAGCTCGGCCATCGCCTCGGCGGTCTCGGTGACCGGCATGTCCTCCAACATCGTCACCAGGTGCACCACCGTCACCGGTGAGCGCAGCATCGCCATGATCGAGTCGGCCTGCTTGGCGATCGGGCCGACCTTCGCCAGCCCGGAGACGGCTTCGTGCACGTTCAGGAACCGGGTCAGCCGTCCGGTCGGCGGGGCGTCCAGGACGACGGCGTCATAGCTGTCGCGCCGACCCTTCTGGCGACGCCGTACGGCTTCGTAGACCTTGCCGGTCAACAGCACGTCACGCAGTCCCGGCGCGATCGAGGTGGCGAAGTCGACCACGCCGAACTTGTCGAGCGCCCGCCCGGCGATGCCCAGGTGGTAGAAGGTCGTCAGGTACTCCATCAACGCGTCCTCGGCGTCGATCGCCAGGCCGTGGACCTGCCCACCGGCCGCGGTACGGGTGATCCGGGGCTCCTCGGCGCCGGTGGGGGTGGGGCGGGCGAAGAGTTCGGCGATCCCGTGGCGACCCTCCACCTCGCAGAGCAGGACCCGACGTCCGCGGGTGGCCAGCGCACAGGCCAGGGCTGCCGCGACCACGGTCTTGCCGGTGCCGCCCTTGCCGCTGACGATGTGGAGCTGGTGGGTGGGCGCACTGGTCCGCGACACGGCGGTGCCTCGGCGGGTGACAGGGCTGGGGCGGGGCGTCATCGGGGCAGGCCGGTGACCCGGATGCCGGAGTGGACCCGGTGGCGGCGGTTGATCGCGATCAGGTTCGCGGTGAGGGCCTCGACCTGGCCCGCATTGCGCAGCCGACCGCCGTAGACGCCGGTGACGCCGGGGAGCAGGTCGGCCAGGGCGACGCCGGCGGCGACGTCGTCACGGTCCTCGCCGAGCACCAGCACGTCACAGTCGAGGGAGTCGACCTCGGGATCGTTGAGCAGCTCGGCGCTGAGGTGGTGGAAGGCGGCGATCACGCGGGAGTCGGGCAGCAGCGCGGCGGCCTCCTGGGCGGCCGAGCCGGCCTCGGGTCGCAGCGGATGGGGCCCCTGCTTGTCGAAGCCGAGCGGGTTGACGCAGTCGATCACGAGCCGCCCGGCCAACACCTCGGACAGCTCCTCCAGCAGGGCCGCATGGCCGTCGTACGGGACCGCGACCAGTACGGTCGGACACCCGGCCGCCTCGGCGTTGGTGCCGCCGCGGATCTCGGCGGCCTCGTCACCCAGGGCGGCGGCTGCTGTGGTGGCGGCCGTGGCTGCGCGGATGGCATCGCGCGAGCCCAGCACCACGGGCGTCCCGGCCGCGGCGAGGCGTCTCCCCAGGCCCCGGCCGAGGGGTCCGGTGCCACCGAGGATTCCGACAGGTTCCGGCTGGGTCATGCTGGCAAGCGTATCCGCCGTATCGTGGGGCCATGACCAAGTGGGAGTACCTGACCGCACCCGTGCTGGTGCACGCGACCAAGCAGATCCTGGACAACTTCGGCGCCGACGGGTGGGAGCTGGTCCAGATCGTGCCCGGCATGAACCCCGAGAACCTCGTCGCCTACTTCAAGCGGCCCCTGCAGGACGGCCAGCAGTGAGTGCCGCCACCCCGGCGGCGCGGCTCGCCGAGCTCGGCCTGGAACTGCCGGCGGTGGCCACGCCGGCCGGCCAGTACGTCCCGGCCCTGCGCAGCGGCAGCCAGATCCTGACCTCGGGGCAGCTCCCCGTGGTCGACGGACAACTGGTGGCGACCGGCAAGGTCGGTGCCCAGGTGTCACAGGAACAGGCCCACGACGCTGCTCGGGTCGCGGCCCTCAATGCACTCGCGGCGGCGGCCTCGGTCGCCGGCGGGCTGGACCGGATCAGCTCGGTGGTGAAGGTCGTGGTCTTCGTGGCCAGCGCCGCCGACTTCACCGCCCAGCCCGGGGTCGCCAACGGAGCCAGCGAACTGCTCGGCACCGTCTTCGACTCCGCCCACGTCCGCAGTGCGGTGGGGGTCGCCGTGCTCCCGTTGGACGCGCCGGTCGAGGTGGAGCTGGTCGTCGAGACCAAGCAGGGCCTGATCGAGCCGAAGGTCGTCCCCGTCTGACGGTGTCGCGCCGCGCAGTCGACCGGGTCGATCAGCCGACCAGGTCGAGCGCGGCGCGCACCATGGCCTCGCCGGCGCCCGGTGCGGTCCAGGAGATCGCGTCACGCCAGGTCTCGTAGTTGCCGTCGGCGAAGGCCCGCTGCGTCGGGACGTAGCCGACATGATCGTTCGCCAGGCCGACCACGGCGGTCAGCCGGTGGCGTGAGCCCTCCCGGATCGCCAGGCCGTGTTCGACGAAGATCTCACCGGGCAGCGCCACGATGCACAGCTCACCGATGCCCAGCGCCATGATCGGCACCTCGCGGCGCTCCGGGAGCGCGTCCAGGTCGCCGAGGCGGTGCGCGTAGTGGATCGCCATCGACTCGGGGATCGGCAGGCCATGGACGTACGAGAAGGGCACGTCCTGGCGTTCGCCGGCGATCTTCTGCTCGGCGATCCGGCGGTCCTGGTCGGTGATCTCGACCCGGTCCAGCGCAAGCATCGTCATCCGGGCCGACAGCTCGACCGAGCGGTGGCGCCGACCCATCAACGTGCCGGCCAGGGTTGCGCCCAGCACACTGCTGGCCACCAGGTCGGCCCTGGCCCGTCCGGTGGTCCCGACCGCCTCGGACAGGTCGATGTTGTTGATGTCGCCGGAGCACCCGTTGGTCAGCTGGGCGTGGGTCCCGGGCCCGAGCAGCTGTCGTACCCGTTCGTCGAAGGCGCCGTAGTAGTCCGAGCTGATCGCCGTGGGGCTGTCGCTGCCCACGTAGTGCAACGACAGGTTGCTCCACAGCGCGATGGGGTGACCGTCGAGGTCCTCGACGAGCAGCCCGGTGACGGTCGGGTCGGTCGGACCGGCCGGTCCGACGAGGTCGTCGCGACCACGACCCGGGTTCCACTCGACCATCCCGTCGCGGCGGCGGTGGCGACGGTTGAAGCAGACCCCGGCCACCTCGGACTGGCCGTACGCGAGCTGGGCCGGCACCAGGGTGGTCACCGCGCCGACCGCGGCCCGGTGGATCGCCTCGACCAGGGCGGCGATGTAGTCCGGGTCGACCCGGGGACCACCGGTCCGCGAAATGGTGGCTGGCCCGTTGTGGGTGTGGGTGGCACTCACCAGGATGTGATCGGCCGGGATCGCTGTCGAGGCAGTGATCCGTTGCTTGGCCTCGGTGACGATGTCGTCGGCGCGCATCATGATGATGTCGCAGGAGATCATCAGCACCGTGGTGTCGCCGCTGCGCAGGGCGAGCGCCTTGGCGTACAGTCGCCGCTCCACCGCATCGGCCAGTCGTGAGGTGAAGTAGCCACCGAGGTCGGTCCCCAGCGCCGGGGTGGTGTCGACCTGGCAGACGCCGGCGAACAGCAGGGTGTCGTCAGTGGTGGACATCGTCGTCACCGGGATGGACCCGGCTCACCACCCGATCGAGGCGAGGTATTCCCGGGAATCGCGCAGGCAGTCGAACGGGTCCCGGCCGTAGGTGTCGTCCTGCTCGATGAAGAAGAACTCGGCGCCGGCTGCTTCCGCTGCCGGGAGCAGCTTCGGCCAGTTCATGTTGCCCTGGCCGACCTCGGCGAACTGCACGATCTCCGCGAACGCCTTCGCCCACGCGGCCTGGTCGCCGCTGGCCTGGGCATCGAGGGCCTCCTTCGGGACCGGCACGACCCGGTAGTCCTTGAGGTGGATCAGGCGACAGACCCCGGTGTAGGCCTCCAACATGTCCAGCGGTGCCATCCCGCCGCGCTGCACCCAGTGCAGGTCGACCTCGAACTCCATCGACGGGGCGACCCGGCGGACGATGTCGAAGATCCGTTCGCCGTCGAACTGGGCCAGATCCACGTGGTGGTTGTGATAGCAGAGGGTGATGCCCTGCTCCTTGAGCTTGGCCGCCCAGGGCTCGCAGGCCGCGGCCCACTCCTCGGTGAGGTGCTTGGCGGTCATCGCCTCCCGCGGCATCATCCCGATCCGCAGGTAGCGGCAGTCGAGTCGGCGGCAGTCGGTGACGATCTTGTCGAAGTCCCGGTCGAGGGCGTCGATGGTCGCCGGCGCCTTCGCGGCCTCCAACGCCACGCTGAGTGCACCCACGCTCACGCCGAGCTCCTTCACCCCGCGCTCGAGATCGGCCGTGTTGTCCTCACTCATGGGGATCTGGGACACCTCGACGGTGTGGAGGTCGAGGTCCTTGATCTGCTGGAGCACCGCATACATGCCCTGCTCGGCCACCTGCGTCTTCAGCATCATCATCTGCACGCCCAGTTGGATCTTCACCGATCTGCTCTCCTTGACCCGGCCGAGACCTGGCCTCCCGGCTCCTCTGTCCACTCAATCACGACCGATCGGCGTTGATGCAGCAGGATGGGCACTGTGGACATGATCGAACGTGTACGGGCCGACAATCCGGGCCCGATGACGCTGACCGGGACCAACACCTGGTTGGTCGCCGGCCCGACCGGGACCGTTGTGGCGGATCCCGGACCGGACCTGCCCGAGCACCTCGAGCGGATCCTCGCTGCCGCCGGGACGATCGGGGCAATCGTGCTCACCCACCGCCACCACGACCACAGCGATCTGGCCGGGCCGTTGGCGACCCGGACCGCAGCCCCCGTCCTGGCCGCCGATGCCCAGCTCTGTCGTGGGGCTTCACCCTCCGATCCCCGAGCCCGTCGAGGGGCCCTGGCCGCCGGTGCTCAACTCCCCGGTGGGCTCCGAGTCCTGACAACCCCGGGTCACACCGATGACTCGATCTGCCTGTGGCACCCGGCGAGTCGCTCCCTGTTGACCGGGGACACCGTGCTGGGGCAGGGAAGCTCGGTGATCGCGTACCCCGAGGGTGAGGTCGCGGCCTCGCTGGCGAGCCTGACCGCTCTGGTGGGCTTCGCCGAGCAGCACGACGTGCAGCAGCTGCTCCCCGGCCACGGCGAGGTCGTCACCGAACCGGTGGTACGGCTTCGCCATGACCTGGCGCACCGGCACGAGCGGATCGACCAGGTCAAGGCAGCGGTGGCGACCGGGCACCGGACGGTGGCCGAGGTGACCGCCGTGGTCCATGCCGGGCTGGACGAGCGGCTCGTCGGTGCCGCCCGGGCCAGCATCGCCGCACACCTGGCCCACTTGGAGGCCTTGGACGACACGGATCCGTGGCTGGCAGGGCGGGCGCGATGATCGCCAAGGTGCTCTCGTTCTACCGGTTCACCGAGCTCGCCGACCCGGCCGCCGTACGACTGTGGCAGCGCGAACTGTGCCGGCGCCTCGGGATCAACGGCCGGATCATCGTCTCCAGCCAGGGCATCAACGCCACGCTGGGCGGTGGGGTCGACCAGCTCAAGCAGTACCTCAAGGCCACCCGGGAGCACGAGGCCTTCGCCGGACTCGCCCCCACCTGGACCGACGGGACGGGTCACGACTTCCCCAGGTTGAGCGTCAAGGTCCGTCCCGAGCTGGTCACCTTCGGCGTACCCGAGGAGGTGGCCCTCGCCGAGGACGGGGTCGCCGGGACGGGTCGTCACCTGACACCCGACCAGGTCCACCGGCTCGTCGCCGAGCGCGGCGACGAGATGGTCTTCCTGGACGGTCGCAACGCCTGGGAGGCCGAGGTCGGACGCTTCAGCGGTGCGGTCGTGACCGGCGCCGAGACCACGGCCGACTTCGTTGCCGAGCTGGAGTCCGGGGCGTACGACGAGCTGAAGGACCGCCCGGTCGTGACGTACTGCACGGGCGGGATCCGCTGCGAGGTGCTCAGCGCCCTGATGGTGAACCGCGGGTTCGGCGAGGTCTACCAGATCGCCGGCGGGATCCTTGCCTACGGTCAGCAGTACGGCGATGACGGGCTCTGGCAGGGCGCCGTCCGCGTCTTCGACGACCGGGAGATCGTGACCTTCTCCGACCATGCCGAGGTGATCGGGCGCTGCCGTCGCTGCGATGCTCCGACCAGCCGTCACACCGACTGCACCGCTCCCGGCTGCAAGGGCCGCAGCCTGCTCTGTGCGGGGTGCGCCGAGCAGGACGCTCGCTGCCCGGCACACCAGGAGGACCGCCCGCCAGGCCAGGACTGATCGGCCGAGACGGGCGGTCCCACCAGGTGAGGCCTACTCCACCGGGGCCGCGGTCAGCTCGCCGTCGTCGCTGACCGTGAGCGCGAAGCGGGTCCCCGACGGGGCGTACAGCTCCACCTGGTCACGGGTCGAGTCCGACTCGGCCAGGTACGGCCCCGAGGTGCCGGCCAGCAGGTTGGCCGAGCTGGTGACGTCCTCGCAGTCGGCGTCGGCGGCGAAGCCGTACCGTTGACCGCCCGGGCGGACCGCGTTGTGGCGGACCACTCCCGCGCGGCACCCGACGAGGTTGATCCCGTCGCTGGCCCCCTCCTTCTCGACGCTGACCTCGTCGATCCAGTTGTCGTCGACGGCGAACCCCTCGACCTGCTCGAGGCGCACCCCGTGCCCGCTGGCCTGGTGGACCATGTTGTCGCTGACCTGCAGCCCTCGGCAGTAGGTGGCGTGGATTGCGTTCGACTTGGTCCCGATGATCTGGTTGCCGTGGATCTGGACCTGTTCGGGGCCGGCGTCGGGGCGACCGTAGGCGCTGATCGCGGCGGAGGTCGACGTGCCGCTGATGATGTTGTCGGCGATCAGGATCCGGGCGCTGCCCTGGGCGACGCCCTGCTGCACCCCGTCCTTGTCCTTGCTGGACTCGGTGTCCGGTGCGGGGGTGGAGTGGGTGATGCCGCCAGCGCAGTCGGTGAGGACATTGCCGGTGATCACGCAGTCGTTCCACTTGAACGGTCGGATCGCGTACCAGGTGGTCCGGTCGAAGACGTTGTCGATGATCCGGACGCCGGAGGTCCACACGTCATGGATGCAGCCGTGACTGCCGACGCCACAGGCCCACGAGGTGGTGTTGTCGGTCCCGCTCGGACCGAAGTGACAGTTGGCGATCGTCACGTCGCGGCAGGGGGTGCCGTCCCAGGGGCCGAACGCCGGGAAGGACAACTTGGTCGGGACATCGAGCTGGATCGCCTCGGAGAAGGACCGGCTGCCGTCCGCGGCATCGCGGTAGCCGAGGAAGCGGCAGTCGCTGATCGTGACCCGGCGGCAGGCGTTCACCTCGATCGCATGGCCCCAGATCACGTCACGGATGGTGAGGCCACGGATGGTGATGTCCTCGGCATGGCCGAAGCTCATCGCGACGTACTCGTCGGCGAACTCGCCGACATTGCCGTCCAGCGTGCCGCCCTCGATGACGATCGAGCCGTGCCCGCTGTAGCCGGGGTAGGACCCACCGTTGTCGCCGTTGGTGAAGAACCCGGCGGCCCAGCCCCGGACCAGGGTGGCGCCGGGGTCGAAGCGCAGGTGGGTGTTGCGATAGATCCGCAGCCGACCCGCGATCCGGTAGTCACCGCGCGGGACCTGGATCGCCACCGCTCCGGCGGTCAGGCTGAGCTGCAGGGCGGCGTTGAAAGCGGGGGCATCGTCGTGCTTGCCGTCGCCGACCGCTCCCCACCACTGGGGCAGCACCGGACTGGTCGCGAAACCGCCGGTGACCTTGCCCTTGCCACCGAAGACCTGGTGGGGTCCGGCGGTGATCGGCCCGTCGAGGGTGAGCGTGCGTTCGGTGTCGGGAGCCAGC
>DVLP01000418.1 GCA_018715445.1 Candidatus Avipropionibacterium avicola
GGGGCGTCGTTGACGCCGTCACCGACCATGGCGACCTTTCGCCCCTCGTCCTGCAGCTCGGTGACCTTGGCGGCCTTGTCCTGCGGGCGGACGCCGGCGAAGACCCGGTCGATACCCAGCTCGGTGGCGACGGTCTCGGCCACGGCCTGGGCGTCGCCGGTGATCATCACCACCTGGGCGCCCGCGGCGTGCAGGGCGTCGACGGCGTCGCGGGACTCCGCGCGGATCTCGTCGGCCAGGCGCAGTGCGCCGACCACGACGCCGTCGGCGAGGACGTGCAGGATGATCGCGCCCTCCTCGCGCCAGGTGTCGGCGACGGGCAGCTCCGCCAGGTCGTGGTGCTCGAGCAGGTAGGGGCCACCGACCTCGATCACCGTGCCGTCGACGCTCGCCCGCACCCCCACGGCGGGGGAGGAGGAGAAGTCACCGGCGCGCGGGACCTCGAGGTCGCGGGTGCGTGCGGCCCCGACGATGGCCCGGGCCAGCGGGTGCTCGCTGTCGCCCTCGGCGGCCGCGGCCAGCGCGAGGACCTGCTCTTGGTCGTGACCGTCGTGCGCCTCGATGCCGGTGACGGTGGGCTCGCCCTTGGTCAAGGTGCCCGTCTTGTCGAACAGGACGGTATCGACGGTGCGCATCGACTCCAGCGCCAGACGGTCCTTGACGAGCACGCCTCCCCTGGCAGCGCGCTCGGTGGCGATGGAGACCACGAGAGGGATGGCCAAGCCGAGCGCGTGGGGACAGGCGATGACCAGGACCGTGATGGTGCGGACCACGGCGCTGTCCGGCAGCCCCTGCACCGACCAGACCAAGGCGGTGATCGCTGCGGCGCCCAAGGCGAACCAGAAGAGCCACGCCGCAGCCGTGTCGGCGATGCGCTGGGCCCGGGAGGAGGAGGCCTGGGCGTCGGTGACGAGCTTCTGGATGCCCGCCAAGGCAGTGTCGTCGCCGGTCGCGGTCACCTCCACGCGCAACCCGGAGTCGGTGGCCACAGTCCCGGCGACCACGTTCTCCCCCTTCGCCCGGCGCACGGTCTTCGACTCGCCGGTGACCATCGACTCGTCCATGCTGGCCGAGCCCTCCACGATCCGTGCGTCGGCGGGCACGGAGGCCCCGGGCCGGACGATGGCGACGTCGCCGACCACCAGGTCGGCCGGGGCGACGGTCACGACCTCGTCGCCGTCAAGCTTTTCGGCCTTATCCGGCAGGAGAGCGGCCAGGGAGTCCAGCGCGGAGGTGGTCTGGGCGAGGGAGCGCATCTCGATCCAGTGACCCAGCAGCATGATGACCACGAGCAGTGCCAGCTCCCACCAGAAGTTCAGCTCGTGATCGAGCACGCCCAGGCTCGCACCCCACGAGGCGATGAATGCCACGGTGATGGCCAGGCCGATCAGGAGCATCATCCCCGGCTTGCGGGTGCGGAGCTCCTCGACGGCTCCGGTGAGGAAGGGCTGGCCACCCCAGAGGTACATCCCGGTGCCGAGCACGGGCGAGACCCACGGGGCCCAGGTTCCCGCTGGGAGGTCGTAGCCGATGAGGTCGGCGAACATGTCGTTGAAGCCGACTACCGGGACTGCCAGCACGAGCATGATCCAGAACAGGCGCCGGAACTGCCCCACGTGGTCGCCGTGGCCTCCGTGGCCCCCATGTTCGCCGTGCCCGTGCTCGGCATCGTGGCCTGCGTGCGTATCCGTTGCGGACGCTGACTGGTGGTCATGACGGATGCTCATGCACATGAACATATACCCCCTAGGGGTATGCGGTCAACGCGTGACCCCGCCCCGAGCATGGCCGAGCCTTCCGGGGCGGGGCTCCAGTCCGCGCGATTCTGCAGCTACCGCCCGGCGCGGGGGATGGCCAACCCAGCGACGACCGCGGCGGCCAGCGCTGCGATGGCGGCGACGAGGAAGGCGGCCTGGAAGCCGGTGGCGTCGCTGCCGGCAAGGCTGGCTGCGGCCACGCTGGAGACGGTGGCGACACCGATGGAGGCCCCGAACTCGTGGAAGGTGCTCAGCAAGCCCGAGGCGACACCGGCCTCAGCGGGCTCGACCTGCCCGAGGGCAGCGGCCGAGGCCACGACGAACAGCGCGCCGATCGACGAAGACGATCGCCTTCGAGCCGAAGAGGTCGGCCAGCCGCCCCCCGAGGATCATCAGCCCGTCGAAGGTGACGGTGTAGGCCGCAACGACCCACGTCCGTCGGCGCCACCATCAACGCCGGAGGTCGCCTCATCATCGAGGCCACGCGAGTCGGCTCGGACACCCAGCTGGCCCAGATGGTGCGAATGGTCGAGGACGCCCAGAGCGGCAAGGCCCGGGCGCAGCGGCTGGCCGACCGGATCTCGGGGATCTTCGTGCCGATCGTCATCGTGCTGGCCTTCGCCACCTTCGGCTTCTGGGCCGGCACCGGCGGCTCGGCGACGATGGCCTTCACCGCCGCGGTGGCCGTGCTCATCATCGCCTGCCCGTGCGCCCTTGGCCTGGCCGCGCCCATGGCCCTGCTGGTGGGCACCGGCCGCGGCGCCCAGATGGGCGTGCTGATCAAGGGCCCCGAGGTCCTGGAGACCACCCGCCGGGTCGACACCGTCGTGCTGGACAAGACCGGCACCGTCACCACCGGCAAGATGACCCTCGTCGAAACCATCCCGGCCGACGGCCACGACGAGCAGCAGTTGCTGCGTCTGGCAGGTGCTCTGGAGGCGTCGTCGGAGCACCCGATCGCGCAAGCCGT
>DVLP01000419.1 GCA_018715445.1 Candidatus Avipropionibacterium avicola
GCCGCCCCACTGCCGACCACGGTGATCACGGCCCTGCTGGGGATCGGGTCGGACGACCACGAACCCTTCCTGCGCTACGGCACCGCGATCGCCGGGGCCCTGGACGGTATCCAGTCGCTGCGCCATGCCCGCGAGCTGCGGATCGCCGAGCAGGAGTTGGGCACGATCTTCTCGCGTCTGCTCGTCGAGCGCCGCGACGACCCTCGCCAGGACGTGATCAGTGACCTCGCCGCCGTCGACCAGGACCGCGCCACCCACACCGAGCTGCTGTCCCTGTGCACCCTGCTCCTGGTGGCCGGCTTCGAGACCACGGTGAACCTGATCGGCAGCACCGTGCTCAACCTGCACCGCCACGACCAGTGGCCGTTGGTGGTCGAGGACCCCACGCTGGCCGAGGCCGCCATCGAGGAGACCCTGCGCTTCGATCCACCGGTCCAGGTCACCGGACGTCTCACCACCACCGAGATGGAGCTGGGCGGCCACACCGTCCCCGCCGGGACCTCGGTCGTGGCACTGCTGGGCGGCACCGGCCGCGACCCGGAGGTCTTCGACCGGGCCGACGAGTTCGACCTGACGCGGCCCCACCAGAGCGATCACCTGGCCTTCTCGGCCGGGGTCCACTACTGCCTGGGAGCCCCGTTGGCCCGTCTGGAGGCCCGGATCGCGGTCGCCGAACTGGCACGACGGATGCCACGACTGGCCTCCACCGGACCGGTACGGATGCGCCCCACCACGACCCTGCGCGGCCCGGCACACCTCGGCGTGCGGATCGTCGACTGAGCCTGCGGGCCCGCGGCGGTCAGGACTTCTTGTCGGCCGTGGACTCGCCGGTGGACAGCGCCGCGACGAAGGCCTCCTGCGGGACCTCGACCCGTCCGACCATCTTCATCCGCTTCTTGCCCTCCTTCTGCTTCTCGAGCAGCTTGCGCTTGCGGGAGATGTCGCCGCCGTAGCACTTGGCCAGCACGTCCTTGCGCATCGCCCGGATCGTCTCGCGAGCGATCACCCGGGAGCCGATGGCGGCCTGGATCGGCACCTCGAACTGCTGACGCGGGATGAGGTCCTTGAGCTTGCCGGCCATCGCCAGGCCGTAGGAGTAGGCGTTGTCGGCGTGCACGATCGCCGAGAAGGCGTCGACCGGCTCGCCGTGCAGCAGGATGTCGACCTTGACCAGCTTGGCCGCCTCCTCCCCCGCGTCCTCGTAGTCCAGCGAGGCATAGCCCTTGGTGCGCGACTTCAACGCATCGAAGAAGTCGAAGACGATCTCGGCCAGCGGCAGGGTGTAGCGGATCTCGACCCGGTCCTCGGAGAGGTAGTCCAGTCCCTGCTGGATCCCACGGCGGGCCTGGCAGAGCTCCAGGATGGAGCCGATGAACTCGGCCGGGGCCAGGATGGTCGCCTTCACCACCGGCTCGTAGACCTCGGCGATCTTGCCGGTCGTGGGGTACTCGCTCGGGTTGGTGACCACCAGCTCGGACCCGTCCTCCATCGCCACCCGGTACACCACGTTCGGCGCGGTCGAGATCAGGTCGAGGTTGAACTCACGCTCCAGACGCTCCCGCACGATCTCCATGTGGAGCAGGCCGAGGAAGCCGATCCGGAAGCCGAAGCCCAGGGCACCGGAGGTCTCCGGCTCGTAGACCAGGGCGGCGTCGTTGAGCTGCAACTTGTCCAGCGCCTCGCGCAGCTCCGGGTAGTCGGCCCCGTCGATCGGGAAGAGCCCGGCATAGACCATCGGCTTGGGCGTGCGATAGCCCGACAGCATCTGCTGGGCCGGCTTGGAGGCCACCGTCACGGTGTCACCGACCCGTGACTGACGGACCTCCTTCACCCCGGTGATCAGGTAGCCGACCTCGCCGACCCCGAGCGAAGCCGCCTTCGTCGGCTCCGGGGAGATCACTCCGACCTCGAGGGTCTCGTGGGAGGCACGGGTCGACATCATCAGCACCCGCTCACGGTGGCTCAGCTCACCGTCGACCACCCGGACGTAGGTGACCACGCCACGGTAGGTGTCGTAGACCGAGTCGAAGATCAGCGCCCGCGCCGGAGCGTCCGGATCGCCGACCGGGGCCGGGGTCTGGGCCACGATGCGATCGAGCAGGGCCTCCACCCCCAGCCCGGTCTTCGCCGAGACCCGCAGCACGTCCGACGGGTCCCCACCGATGATGTGGGCCAGTTCCTCGGCGTACTTCTCGGGCTGGGCACTGGGCAGGTCGATCTTGTTGAGGACCGGAATGATCGTCAGGTCCGCCTCGAGTGCCAGGTAGAGGTTGGCCAGGGTCTGGGCCTCGATCCCCTGCGCGGCGTCGACCAGCAGGACGGCCGCCTCACAGGCCTCCAACGACCGCGAAACCTCGTAGGTGAAGTCGACGTGGCCGGGGGTGTCGATCATGTTGAGCACATGGGTCGTCCCCTCGACCTGCCACGGCATCCGGACGGCCTGGGACTTGATGGTGATGCCCCGCTCGCGCTCGATGTCCATCCGGTCCAGGTACTGCGCGCGCATCGACCGTGCGTCCACCACCCCGGTGAGCTGCAGCATGCGGTCGGCCAGGGTCGACTTGCCGTGGTCGATGTGAGCGATGATGCAGAAGTTGCGGATCAACGCCGGATCGGTCCGGCCGACGACAGGTACGTTCATGAACAACTTTCGACGTGCACGTGAGGTGGCGAACAGACATCTTCCCATGACACCGGGACCCTGAGCCATTATTGGGTCCATGAGCACCCGCCGGCGACGCCGGGCCACCCAGCAATGGGCCCCCTTCCCGGTCCAGGACTGGACCCGGTACGCCCGTTCCAGCACGGCCTGGCGCCGGTCCCGTCGGACCCCACGACTGGCTCTGGTCGTGACGCTGGCCGTGGTGCTGCTGGCCAGCGGGGCCCTGGTCGTCGCCGACCTGCCGGCGCGCTCCGGTGGCCCGACGGCGACCGCACCCCACCCGTACCTGCCACCGGACGGATCCACCGTCGACGCCGAGGTCGACCCGGACTCCGACGACGCCGATGTGCTCCCGGCAGCGCTGGGCTCAGCGGTGTTCGCGACCCCGGGCGCCACCCAGTCGGTCCCGGCCGCGGTCGGGACGGTGCTGCTGGGCGCCACCGGGATGAGGCTGGACCGGCCCGTGTGGCGCCAGACCCTGGCGCTGGCCGACCACGACGAGTACGAGCTGTGGACCGCGGTCGGCGACCTGCGACTGCTCGCGGTCAGTCATCCGTCGCCCCGCGGCTTCACCGGCGGCGTCCTGGTGCTGCCGGAGCAGGCACGAGCCGACCAGACCTGGCGCTCGTCCGGTGACCTGGTGGTGCCGCCGGGCGCCGGGACCAAGGAGGGACTGCGGTGGCGGGCCGAGTTCACCTCCCGGGCCGACCCGGATCCCGACTGCCTCCTGGTCACCGGCGAGTTGCTCGTCGAGGGCCGCTCGACCACGGAGCTGGGCTATCGCTGGTGCCGTGGCCGAGGGCCCCTCGAACAACGCATGGTCGACGACCAGGGCAGCAGCCGGACCGTACGGGTGGTCTCCGGGCGCGATCCGGCCCCGGTTCCCACCGCCCACCGGTCGGGCCAGCCCACCCCGGCGACGCAGTGGCAGGGATCGTCGCGATCGGCGGTCAGTGTGGTGCCCGAGGTCGGCACCGAGACGATGACGGGCTCACCCGGCCGTGCGATCGGCGAGACCACCGCCGGGCGGACGGTGATCGGCACCGATCTCGCCGATGTGCTCGTCCTCGATCCGGACGGTGAGCACCTGGTGCTGCGCCACCGGTTGTACGCCGGTGGCTGGCCGGTCGCTGTGGGGGTCTTCGGCGACCTGGTGGTGGTCTCCACGGGGCGACGACAGCTGGTGGGCTTCGACAGCGCGACCGGGCGCCAGGTGTGGCGCCATCGGTTGCCCGATGTCACCACGAGCCGGTTGTGGCGGATCGACGACCGGACCGCGGCCCTCGGGCTGGTCAACGGTGAGGTGTGGGCACTCGATCTGGTCACCGGTGAACGCCGCTGGCAGCATGCGGCCCTGGACTCCGGAGCAGTGCCGGTGGCCACCGCGCCGGGGATCGTGCTCTCGGTGACCCGGACCGGGGAGGTGGTCGCCCTGGAGGCCGACACCGGGCAGGTCCGGTGGAGTCGCCAACCACCGGCCACGGTGGTCGATGCGGTGCAGATCGCCAATGCGCGGGCCTGGGTCTTCACCGATGAGGGCCTGTTCGTCCACGATCTCGCCACCGGTGAGGTGGTGGGGCGTCGCCGTGCCCTGATCGGCACGGTGGTGGTGGCCCTCGACCGGGCCACCGTGCTGGTGCAGCCGGGGGTGTCGTTGGAGGCCGTCGACGAGACCGGGGCCCGGCAGTGGCAGCTGGATCTGGGATGTGACCCGGTGATCGCCCACGAGGCGGTGCTGCTGTGCTGGCACGGCGACCGGGTGAGCGCGATCGACGCCGACGGACGGGTGGTCGCCGAGCAGCAGGTCGTCGAGCACCTGCCCGGGCAACTGGTCGCGACGGCCGTCACCGGTGGCGTCGCGTGGCGGGCGAATCGCACCGGGGTCGGTACGGGAGCGGCCTGGGAGGTGTTCACATGGCGGAGGTGAGCCTGCAGGCCGAGGGGGTGGCCGGGCGTCCCGGTCCGTGGCGGTGGCTGCGTCAGCTGGTGCGCCAGGTGGTCCGCGAACCGATCGCGGCCGGACGACTGCGCGACGTCGGCTGGCCGGACGGCCTGCGCGTGGTCGTCCTGGTCTGCCTGGCCGGACTCGGGGTCGCCACCGTGCTGGTCATGGTCGCCGAGCCACTGCGCCGGGCCACCGCGCTGGCGCCGGTCGGCAACGATCTCAGCATCCCCCGACCCCCGGTCATCGTGTTGTTGCTCCTGGTCGCGCTGTGCCTGACGACCTTCCTGCTGGCCTGCACCCACGGCCCGGTGTGGCTGATGGTGCTCGGCTACGTCGTCGGTGTGCCGGCCCAGTTGGTGATCGGGATGTACGGCATGGTCACTGCCACCGGGATGTCGTCGGCGGCCGTGGCGAGCGTCCTCCTGGTGGCCGCGGTGTGCGTCGCGATGGCGGTGTGGCGCCGTCGCGGACTGGGTCGCTACCAGTTCGCGATCCTGTACGGCCTGGTGCTGGCCCAGGCCGTGGTGGCCACCGTCGATGCCACTCGCCACGCCGTCCCCTTCGGCTTCGACCTGGTGCCCGGGTTGGTGGGCCTGCAGATCCTGCTGCTGGCTCCGCTGGCGATGCCGATGACCTTTGCCGCCGGGACCGCGCCGGCCGAGGTGTCGGTGACCCTGTCGCTGCGGGCGGCCACCCTGCTGGGCCGACGCAGCCGCCGATCGGTGACCTACACCGTGATGGCAGCGGTGCTGGTGCTGGCGATCGGACAGACCGGGTGGGCGGTGCTGGGCCTCGATCGGGCGAGCCTGCCCTGGCAGGCCGTGGTGGCCACCGCCACCTCCATCGTGCTGTGGGCAGGCCTCGGGGCGCTGGTGGTCCGGACGCGTCGTCGAAGTCCCTGGCGCAGTGCCGACGTGGCCGAGTCCGGCTCCGCCCTCGGGCTGCCCGCCGGCGTCGTCCTGATCGGGGCGTACGTCCCCCTGATGGCGGTCGCCGTGGTGCTGATGGTGCTGGCGGCGGTGATCCCGGCACTCGGCTGGTCGTACGGGATCCTCCAGCGTGACGAGTCGGTGGCCACGATGCGCGGACTGGCGGCCGTGGCGGCCCTGCTGGTCGCCCGCTGGTCGTGGCGACGGGGGCAGCAGAGCCGAGCCGTGGTGCTGGTCTGTGCCGTCGTCGCCGTGCTGCCCATGATCGCCACCGGAGTGGTGTCACCGCAGCGAGCCTTCACCATCGACCCCACCCTGGTGACCGTCGCCCTGGTGGTCGTGCTGACGGTCTGGACGATCCTGCTGGCGGTACGGGGGCGCCTGAGCGAGACCCGGGCGGTCGGTGTGTTGGCCCTGGGGGTGCTGGCCTGCCTCATCCCCCATCGCACGATCCTGGCCGAACCGTTGGAGTTCCTCTTCGGCAACGGGGTCGGGCTGGTGCTGTTCGGCCTGTGGTGGCAGTTCCTCAGTGCCAGTGAGATCGCCAACCGCCGCTCGGCGCGGTTCGGTCTGTCGTCGCGGGTGTTGCTGCTGTTGACCAGTCACCTGCTGACGACGGTGGTGCTGGCCTACTTCGTGCTGACCCGCCAACCCGCCGTCGGCGGGATGCAGGACACCGTCGCCTTCGGTGATGCGACCCTCGGGTTGGCGATCCTGGCCGCGGCCGTGATCGCCGTGCTGGGCGACATCGGCCGCGACCGTCTCCCGGTGTGATCCGGGTCAGCGACCCATCAGCGCGTCACAGGCGACGGCCAGGCAGGCACCCACGCGCCAGTCGAGGCGGGCACCGTTCGAGGCCGCTGGCAGGCTGCAGTCGTACGAGTCGCGCAAGGACCACTGCCGCTCGATCGAGATCAGCGGGTCGCCGGCGTCGGTGGTGAAGTCGAAGTGGATGGGCCATCCGAAATCGGTGAAGCGGCGCAGGAAGGCCACCGCGGCATTGCGCTCCTGCCCTCGGCCGGTGATGCCCTGGCCGGGGACCTCGACGATCCAGGTCGAACGCAACAGCGAAGCGCCGAAGTCCTTGCGGAACAGCCCGATCGGCTGACCGGCACCATCGGTGATGTCATAGGTGGCGTTGAGGTCCATCACATTGCGGGCGAGGAAGCCGAACACCGGCTGGGTCTTGGCCTCGTCGGAGTAGAACGTGACGCTCTCCTTGAGCGCGAACCGCTTCTGCTCGGCCAGGGCCAGCATCGGTCCGTCGGCGCCCCCGGCGCGGACCTCGTAGCGGTTGACCATCATGGTGATCCGCTGCCGCAGCGTGATCCGATCGAGGACGGCAAGCCCGTCAGGTGATGTCATGGGCGACATCCTCGCCGGTCAGGAGGTCACCAGGACTCCGGCACGGAGCGAAGTTGAGGCAGCGCGCCGGTGCCTGCTAGAGTGGGCCGTCGCGCCCGCAGGGGCGCAACCAGAACTTACCAACGTCCTGACAACGAAGGCATGCCCTGTGGCCAACATCAAGTCCCAGATCAAGCGGAACAAGACCAACGAGAAGGCTCGCCAGCGCAACAAGGCTGTCCGCTCGCGGCTGAAGTCCGCGATCCGGAGCTTCCGCGAGGCTGCTGACGCCGGCGACAACGCCAAGGCTCAGGAGCACGCCCGCACCGCGACCCGCCTGCTCGACAAGGCGGCCTCCAAGGGCGTCATCCACAAGAACCAGGCCGCCAACCGCAAGTCGAAGGTGGCTGCCCGCGCTGCTGCGCTCAGCTGAGCTGGGCCAACTGACTTCAGACGGTCCCGGTCATCCCCTCGTGGGGTGACCGGGACCGTTGTCGTTCAACGGCTCCGTGTGGTCACTGGCGTCCGCGACTGATGGCCAGCACCGCACGCTCCAGGGCGAAGTCGGCGTTCTCGGCCGCACCCTTCACATCGGCATCGGCCTCGGCCACGACCAGCAGGGCCCGCGCAATGCGGCCCTGGTCCCACCCGCGGGCCTGACTGCGCAGGGTCTTCAACTTCCACGACGGGACCCCGACCTCCTTGGCGAGCTCGGCGTCGCGCAGTCCACGCGGCGCGGTCACGAACTTGCCCAGGCCGCGCAGGCTCATCGCCAGGGCCGCGGTGACCAGCACCGGCGCCGTCCCGGTGGACAGGGTCCACCGCAACTGCTCCAGGGCACGGGTGGTCTGCCCGGCGATGGCGGCGTCGGCCACCGCGAAGCTGGAGACCTCACTGCGCCCGGCGAAGTAGGTGCTGACCAGCTGCTCCGAGATCGGTGCCCCGTCGGCGTCGTCGTGCAACTGGCGGACCGCTGCCACCAGCCCCCGCAGGTCTGTGCCCTGGGCATCGACGAGTTGTTGGGCGACCTGTGGCTCGGTCCGCGCCCCGAGACGGCGGAACTCGGCCTGGACGAACTTCCCCAGTTCCCAGGCCTTGAGCGGTTGGCAGGTGACGACGTCGACGGTGCCCTTGAGCTTGCGCAGCTTGTCGAGCAGCCCCTTGCCCTTGACGCCTCCGGGATGGACCAGCACCAGCGCGATCTCGGGATCGGGCTGCTTGGCCAGCCCGACCATCATGTCGACCAGGTCCGGGTTCAGCTCGGACAGCGAACGGATCACGGCCATCCGTTGGCTGGCGAACAGCGATCCCCCGCACATCTCCGACAGCGTCGTCGCCTCCAACTCGCCGGCATCGGCCCAGGAGATCTCGACCTCGGGCACGATGGCACGTGCCGCTTCGACCCGCTCGGTCACCGCTCGATCGGCCAACAGGCTCTCGGGCCCGGTCACCAGCAGGGTACGACCGAACGGCGACGGGGAGGTCTGCGAGTCACGCGGCATGGAGCACAGCATGCCATCTGCCACCGACCGGTCCTGACCGTAGTCTGTGCCGGGTGTCCGCACTGCAGCGGTGAGGTCCGCAAGCCCAGACGTGGGAACGCCCACCGTCGACAAGGGGCGGACCCACCGGACCGTGGGCTGACCTCACCAAACGTGTGCGGACCTCCATCCGCACCCGGATCGGGTACGGATGGAGGTGCCGCATGGTTTGGCGTCAGCGCAGGGTACGGACCGACCAGCGGTCCTCGTCGAGCCCGATCGCCACCGGGCCGGACCGATCGGTCCGCAGCACCGTCATCCCGAGCTGGGACAGCAGCTCGACCGTCCGCGGAGCCGGATGGCCGTACGTATTGCCCTGCCCCGACGAAGTGACCGCAACCACCGCACCGGTCGCGGCGAGGAAGTCACGGTCCTGACGACCGGAGCCGTGATGGGGCACCTTGAGCACCTGGACCCTCAGATCCTGCCCGGTGGCCAACAACGCGGCCTGCCCGGTGGGCTCGATGTCGCCGGTGAGCAGCAACGTCACGCCGGTGGGGGTCACGACCCTGGCCACCACGGACAGATCGTTCTCCGCCGAGGACTCACCGCCACCGTCGTCACCGGTGGTCTCGAGTCCGTCCCCGGCACCGAGCGGTGGCCACACCGTCTGCCAGACGAGGCCACCGACCACGATCCGCTCCCCCGCCACCGTGCGGTGCAGGCGGACGCCGTGACGCTCCACCGCCGCCTCGACCTGCTCGGCAGCCCAGGCCGGCGACCGCAGCGCCCCGGTGACCACCAGGTCCACCCGACGACCGGGCCAGATGCCGTCGAGTCCGCCGATGTGGTCGGCATGGTGATGGGTGAGCACCAGCATCGCGACCCGGCTGATGCCGAGGCGGGTGAGGCAGCGATCCACCGGGACCGGGTCCGGTCCGGTGTCGACCACGATCGCCGTCCCCGGGCCGATCCGGACCACGGTGGCATCACCCTGGCCGACATCACAGAAGACCACGTCCCAGTGCTGCGGTGGCCACCCCGGTGCGGTCGGGGCCCGCGCCAGCACGAGCACCATGACCAGGACCACCACGGCACAGGCCCAGCGGCGCGACAACACATGAGGGATCCACCAGGCCGTGACCAGGCAGGCAGCGGTGAGCACCGCCAGGCTCGTCGGGGTCGCCGGGATGTCCAGGGCGGCACCGGGCAGGGCGGCGGTCGCCTGTCCGATCCAGATGATGCCCTGGGCCGGCCAGCTCGCCGCCCATCCGGCGAGTGCCGCCAGACCGGGATGGACCAGGGACAGCCCTGCCGCGGCGAACCCGGCGACCGTGGCCGGACCGACCAGCGGACCGGCCAACGCATTGGCGAGCAACCCCACCACGCTGACCTGACCCGACAGCGCCGAGACCACCGGTTGGGTCGCCAACTGGGCCGCCAACGGCACACACGCCGCCTCGGCCACGACCCGTGGCGCCCAGCGCAGCCGATCGGCCCACTGACCCGCCCATACAAGGATCCCGCCGGTGGCCAGGGTCGACAGGGCGAACCCCGCGGAACGGGCCAGCCAGGGATCGATGGCCAGCAGGGCCACCATCGCGACACAGAGGTGCCGCACGGCCTTGCCAGCACCAGCACCACGCCCCACGGCGGCCAGCGCGACCAGACCCATCGCGGTCGCCCGCAACACGCTCGGCTCGGTCCGACACAGCGCGACGAAGACCGCGGTGGTGGCCACTGCGACCACCGTCAGCCATCGCCCACGCACCCCGATCCAGCGCGCCATGACCAGGACGAAGCCCAACATCAGGGTGAGGTTCGCCCCCGACACCGCAGTGAGGTGGGTCAGTCCGGTGGTGACGAAGGTGGCCTTGAGCTCGTCACTCACCGCGCTGACGTCACCGACGACCAGGGCCGGCACCAGGGCTCGGGGTCCCTCGGGTCGGGTGGCCACCGACTGTCGCAGCCCTTCGCGCAGCCGCTCCACCACCTGCCAGGACGGCGACGGGGCGGCGATCGGGCGGGCCCGGGTGATCCGCAGGAAGGCGACCACCGAATCCTGGGGCTCGGCCGCACCGAGCCGACCGTCCACCTGCCAGCGGGAGCCGACCACGGCATCGGCGAGTGCGCTGTCGAGTGGGGCGGAGGCCACCGCCGCCCGGACCAGGCTGATCCGCTCACCCCGGCCCTCCACGACGCGGAGCTGGACCGGCACCACCAGTCGCGGGCTAAACCCGGCCGTACTGATCCGGGGGTCACCGGAGACGACCAGCTCGGCCCGTACGACCGCCCCCTGGTCGGCCAGCTCGGCCACTGGTGAGCGGTGCAGGTGCTCGCTGCGCCCGAGCGCGAGGCCACCCAGGACGACGATGACCAGCACCACCGACCACCACAAGGCGGGTGAGGACCACCGGCGTGGGGATGAGACCCGGCGGCGCCCCAGCGCCCACGCCAGCACCGCGCAGCACAGACCCGCCGTGGCCGCGATCGCCCACCAGGGCACCGATCCCGACGTGCCGGCCCAACAGGTCAGCCAGGCCGCTGCGGCACACGGGACCAACCGCCAGTCGACCGGCTCCCTCGGACGGGGGCGCTCGTGATCGACCACCTCAAACCGTCACCAGGGACTTCAACCGAGCAAAGGTCTTGGGCCCGATCCCGTCGACCTCCTGGAGTTCCTCGATCCTGGTGAAGCGACCGTTCGCTTGGCGCCAGGCCAGGATCGCCTCGGCCGTGGCCGGTCCGACACCGGGCAGGGTCTCCAACTGCTCGGCGGTGGCGGTGTTGAGGTTGACCTGGCCACCGGTCTGCTCGTCCGGCGCCGACCTGGAGCCGCCCCCGGAAGCACCGCCGGCCGGCACGACCTCACTGGGTGGATCGACGCTGGCCGAGACGAAGACCTGCTCCCCGTCGTTGAGGCGCTGGGCCAGGTTGAGCCGACCGGGGACGGCCTCGGAGGTGAGACCTCCGGCCGCCTCGACGGCCTCGCCGACCCGGGCGCCCTCGGGCAACTCGACCACGCCGGGCTCGGCCACCTCGCCGACCACATGGATCGCGATCATGGCCGGGGCCGCCTCCGACGGTTCCTCGACGGGAGGCTCGGACGACTCCGGTGCATCCGTCGGCGCCGGGTCCATCGTGATCGGGACGTCGGTGCCGACCGCGTGGTCACGGGCGCGCAGCATGCTCCAGCCGGTGAACCCGACCGCCAGGGTGAGGACGATGGCCACCACCACTGCGTGGGTACGCGTGAAGTGCCGACCCGCGGTCCACCGACGGAACCCACTGCTCTCCCCCTCGGGCGACCCAGCCGACGAATCGGTCGGCGAATCGGTCGACGGATCCGCGTGCGCATCGGCCGGAGGTCGGCGCAGCACGGTCGCCACCTCGCCCGGATCAGTCGCATCCGGGTCAGGTTCGTTCTCCTCGGTCCCTCCCAAGCCGGTCCGACTCAGGGCAGCGAGGCGGGCCCTGAGGTGCTCGGTGAGGTACGGGTTCGCGCGCGGCATGCCTTCACGATCGGCATCGTCGGCGCCAATCGGTCACCCGATCGGCTCATCTGTGGACAGTGCTCGGGGCTCGTTCGGGGTTGGGGACAACTCTCGGGTCATGGACTGTGCGGCCCACCGGCGGGGGTGCCGTGGTCGCGGCCTGCCACCGGGTAGATTCGAGGCCGTGGCTCGGACCGTGTTCAGATGTGCAGTGGCGACCCAGGTCTTCGCGTGGGCGGTGATCGCCGGTGGTGTGCTGGCGATTGCCGGCCTGGTGGCGATGGTGGTGTCCGGTCTGGGCTTCCTGCCCCTGGTGATCCTGCTGATCGTGCTGTCGGTGCTCGGCATCGGCTATCTCTGGTGGTTCGCCCTGCATCCGAAACTGATCATCGACGACCAGGTCCACGTGGTGAACCCGCTGCACCGCCACACCCTCGAGCGCGACGAGATCCGCAGTGTCGAGCCCGGCCCCAACGGTCTGGTCATCGAGCACGGCAGCGGCGTCGTCGAGGCGTGGGCGATCCAGAAGGGCAACCGACGGCTGCGTCGCGGCATCCGGTCACGGGCCGATGTGGTCGCCGAGCAGGTCGTGGCGCTGTTGGAGGGCCGCTCGCCGCAGTCCCCGACCAGTGCGACGTCCCCGGACAGCCCGCTCTCCCCCTCGAGCACTCCGAGCCCCGCCACCCCGGCCAGTCCGCCGACGCCGGTGGGTCGGCCGTCGTACCTGAGCGCGATGGACGCCTCCAGCCCGGCCACCCCCGACACCCAGATCCTGTCGGCGCAGGGTGCCGGCGATCCGGCGCCGGACGAACCCACCGGGGATGACGAGGACGACGAAGGCGACGACCTGATCATCCGGCGCGCCCGCAAGGACGACCTCGACACCCTCGCCGAGCTGGAGCAGGACATCACCACGACCGGACCGGAGACGGCCGGGCCGTGGTGGGACGAAGTGCTGGGCGATCGGACCTACAAGGTGCGGATCGCCGAGATCGACGGCGAACCGGTCGGCTACCTCTGCTACGACGCCGACGAGCTGCACCGGATCGGTCTGGTCTCCGGCAGCGACAGCCTGGCCAACCACCAGAGTGTGCTGGACTACGCCCTCGACGAGATGGCCGCCCGGGGCACGACGACGGCGACCCTGCGGCTCACCGGGTCGGCGACCGCCGACCAGGACCGCTACCACTCACTCGGTTGGGCCTCCAACGGCGAGGCGACGCCCGACGCCGTCACGATGACCCTGGACCTGACCGACCGTCAGTGAGGCGTCCCGGCTTCGGGCTTGGTCACAGGTCGACGCCGATGTAGCGCGACTCGAGGAACTCGTGGATCCCCTCGAAGCCTCCCTCACGGCCGAGGCCGCTCTGCTTGGTGCCCCCGAAGGGCGCGGCCGGATCGGAGATCACACCACGGTTCACCGCGACCATGCCGGCGTCGAGCTGGCGCGCCACCCCCAGGGCCCGCCCCACGTCCCCGCCGCAGACGTAGCTGATCAGTCCGGCCTCACCACGATTGGCCAACGCGATCGCCTCGGCGTCGTCGGCCACGGTCGTGATCGGTGCCACCGGGCCGAAGATTTCGCTGTCCAGCAAGGGATCCTCGGCATCGACCTGCAGCACCGTCGGCGCATAGAAGGCTCCCGGCCCCTCCGGAACCCGTGCCCCGGTGAGGACCTCGGCCCCGCGCTCGACGGCACCGCTGACCAGGTCGGCGATCTTGTCCCGTTCGCTCAGCGAGACGCTGGCCCCCAGGGTGGTGTCATCGTCCAGGCCCGGTCCGACCCGCAGCTCCTCCATCGCCACCCGCATCGCTTCGGCGAAGGGCTCGGCGATCCGCTGCTGCACGATGAAGCGATTGGCTGCCGTGCAGGCGGCCCCACCGTTGCGCATCTTGGCGACCATCGCAGCGGCGACGGTCCGGTCGAGATCGGCATCGTCGAGGACCACGAAGGGGGCGTTGCCGCCGAGCTCCATCGAGGTCCGCACCACCCGGTCGGCCGCCTGACGCAACAACTCACGCCCGACCGCTGTCGAACCGGTGAAGGACAGGTTGCGCACCCGGGGATCGGACAGCAGGTGGCTCACCACCGGGCCGGGCGGGTCGGCGGTCACGACGTTGACCACACCCGGCGGCACGCCGGCCTCGGTGAGGATGTCCACCACGGCCAGGGCACTGAGCGGGGTCTGTGAGGCCGGTTTGAGCACCACCGGGCACCCGGCCGCGATTGCCGGGGCGAGCTTGCGGGTCACCATCGCCGAAGGGAAGTTCCACGGGGTCACCAACACCGAGACCCCGACCGGCTGGTGGTCGACGATGATGGTCTTGTCCCCCGACGGCGCAGCCCGGAAGTCACCGCGGACCCGAACCGCCTCCTCGGCGAACCAGCGGAAGAACTCCGCGGCGTAGGTGATCTCGCTGCGGGCATCGGCGAGCACCTTGCCGTTCTCGCGGGTGATCAACCGGGCCAGGTCCTCGGTGCGTTCGGACATGATCTCGAAGGCGCGACGCAGCATCTCCGAGCGCTCCCGGGCCGGGGTGCCGGCGATCACCGGAGCGGCCGTCGCCGCTGCGTCCAGGGCGGCCTCCCAGTGCTCCTCACCGGCGCAGGACACCCGGGCGATGACCTCGCCGGTGGCCGGGTCGGTGACCTCCAGCCGTTGCTCGGTCTCGACCCACTCCCCGTTCAGGTGGAGGCGGTCGTGGATCAGGCGGTCAGTCATGGCACCGACCGTACTCCTGACCCCGACCGACTCAGGCAGGGACGATGCTGACCAGCTTCGGGGCCCGCACGATCACCTTGCGCACCTCGCGCCCGTCCAGCGACCGGACCACGGCCGGATCGGCCAGGGCCAACTGCTCCAGCTCGGCCTCGGTGATGTCGGGCGCGACCTCGAGCCGGGCCCGGACCTTGCCCTTGATCTGCACCACGCAGGTCACCGAGTCGTTGACCAGCAGCTCCGGCTCGACGCCGGGCCAGGTGGCCTCGGCCACCGACGGCGCGTGGCCGAGTCGCTCCCACATCTCCTCGGTCACGTACGGGGCGAACAGGCTCAACATGATCGTGACGGCCTCGGCCGCCTCCCGTACCGCGGGATCGTCGGCCCGACCGGAGTCGATCGTGCGTCGGGCCGCGTTCACCAGCTCCATGATCCGGGCGACCGCGACGTTGAACCGCTGGCCGTCGAGCAGTTCGGTGACCTGGGCCACCGTCTGGTGGGTGACCCGGCGCAGGTCGAGCGAGCCGGCGCTCGGGTCGGTGCCGACCTCGGAGGTGACGTCGTCGGCCAACCGCCACGCCCGCTGCAGGAACTTCAGGGTCGCCCCGGGCGAGACGTCAGCCCAGTCGATGTCGTCCTCCGGCGGGCCGGCGAAGACCACGGTGGTGCGGATCGCGTCGACGCCGTACTGGTCGATCTGGGCGCCCAGGTCCACTCCATTGCCCAGCGACTTGCTCATCGCCTTGCCCTGGTTGATGACCTGGCCCTGGTTCAGCAGTCGCTGCATCGGCTCGGTGAATCCGACCAGACCCATGTCGTGCAGCACCTTGGTGAAGAACCGCATGTACAGCAGGTGCAGGATCGCGTGCTCGACGCCACCGACGTACTGCGCCACCGGCATCCATCGGGCGACGGCCTCCGGATCGAACGGCCCCTCGGTGAAATCGGGTGAGCAGTAGCGGAAGAAGTACCACGACGAGTCGACGAAGGTGTCCATCGTGTCGGTGTCCCGGCGGGCCGGGCCACCGCACTCGGGGCAGTCGACGTTGACCCAGTCGGTGGCCGCAGCCAGCGGCGAGGTCCCCTTCGGGGCCAGATCGGAGCCCCGCAGGTCGGGCAGCTCGACCGGCAGCTGGTCGTCGGGGACGGCCACCTCACCGCAGGAGTCACAGTGGATGATCGGGATCGGGCAGCCCCAGAAGCGCTGGCGGCTCAGCAGCCAGTCGCGCAGGCGGAAGTTCACGGTGTGCTTGCCGGTGCCGGCAGCCTCCACAATTTCGATGGCGCGG
>DVLP01000041.1 GCA_018715445.1 Candidatus Avipropionibacterium avicola
GGTGCGGTACAGGGTCTGCTTGATGGCCAGGACATTCGGGTCGATCGCGGCCTGTTCGAGGAACCGCTGCACGCTGGTGGCGAAGGAGTCATAGGGATGGTGCAGCAGCACATCGCGTTGCTTCAGTGCGGCAAACAGATCCGCCGGTTGGGCGGTCTCCACCTCGGCGAGGTCGGGGTGGGTGACGGGCAGGAAGGTCGGGTACTTCAGCTCCGGCACGTTCAGGTCGGCGACCGAGTAGAGGCCCCGCAGGTCCAGCGGGCCGGGCACCCGGAAGACCTCCTGGGGGGAGATGTCGAGCTCACCGGTCAGCAGGTCGAGCATGTGCTCGTCGATGTCCTCCTCGACCTCGAGACGGACCGGGGGACGACCGACCTTGCGGCGCAGGAGTTCCTTCTCCAGGGCGAACAACAGGTTCTCGGCGTCGTCCTCCTCGACCTCGACGTCCTCGTTGCGGGTGACCCGGAAGATGTGGTGGCTGATGACCTGCATCCCGGAGAAGACCTGGTCGAGGTGATGGGCGATGACCTCCTCGAGGGGGACGAAGCGTCCCTCGCTGAGCGGGATGAAGCGGGGCAGCACCGTGGGCACCTTCACCCGGGCGAACTGTCGGGCGCCGGTGTGCGGGTTGCGGACGAACACGGCGAGGTTGATCGACAGGCCCGAGATGTAGGGGAAGGGATGTGAGGGGTCGACCGCCAGCGGGGTGAGCACCGGGAAGATCCGGTCGGTGAACAGCTGAGACATCTGCTCGGTCTCGTCGGGGGTCAGCTCCGGGTAGCGCAACAGGGCGATCCCGTGCTCGGCCAGCTCCGGTCGGATCACCTCGTTGAACAACCGGGCATGGTCCTGGACCAGCTCATGGGTGCGGTCCAGGATCTGACGGTGGACCTGGTGCGGCATCCGACCGGTGACACCGGGGACCGCCACCCCTGCACTGATCCGGCGCTTCAACCCGGCGACCCGCACCATGTAGAACTCGTCGAGGTTGGAGGCGAAGATCGCCAGGAAGCGCGCCCGCTCGAGCAGCGGGACCCGGGTGGCGTCCCGGGCCAGGTCGAGCACGCGGTTGTTGAAGTTGAGCCAGCTCAGCTCCCGGTCGAGGTAGCGACCCTTCGGTTGGATCCGGGCAGACCCGGTGTCGTCGCCGGTCTCGGACACGGTCATCGGCGGGCCTCCTCGGCAGCGGCGTACATGACGTCGGTGGCGGCGGTGGTGAACCTGGCCCGCCGGTAGAGCTTCAGGGCAGGGTCGTTGTCGCCCTCGACGTACAGCTCCACGGTCTGCACCCCGCGGTCGGCGAGGTGGGCCAGTCCGGCCTCGAGGAGCACACCGCCCAGGCCCTGTCCGGACGCCGCGGGATCCACCCCGAGGACGTAGACCTCACCCACCGGCTCGCCCGGCTCGGCCTTGGTCCAGTGGAAGCCGCGCAGCCGTGACGGTGTCGCGGCATCGACGGCGAGCAGGAACCCGGCCGGATCGAACCACGACTCGGCGATCCTGGCGTCCAGGTCGTCCTGGGTCATCCGCCCCTGTTCGGGATGGGACTTGAAGGCCAGGGCGTTGAGATCGAGCCAGGCCCGGTCGTCCTGACCAGGAACGAAGCTGCGCAGGGCGATCCCTTCCGGCGGCCGTGGTGTGACCGGGGGCTCGGGATTCGCGATCGGACGTTCCAGGCGGAGCAGCTCGCGGACCCGGTCCAGCCCTCGGCGGGTGGCCAGGGCCGCCGCTCCGGGCAGGTCGCCGAAGGCCCACCAGCCACGGATCGTGGTGTCGCCGGCTCGGGCCCGGTCAGCCAGCAGGTCGGCCAAGCGCGTGCCCAGGCCGGCGCGACGCCGTACCGGGTCGACGACCAATTGGGCCGTCCGGTCGGCCAGGGTGGCGTAGCCGACGACCTGTCCGTCGGCCTCGGCCAGCACGTGGGTCCCGGTCGTGTCGAGGCCGAGCAGGGCCTGCTCGTTCAGTGCCGCGACCCGGTCGGTGGAGTGTGCCCGGTCCACCAGGGCGCGGACCTGCTGCTGCTGTGGGCTCGGCAGGTGGTCCAGGACTTGGGTGGCGACGGTGGTGGACATGGCACGCAGCCTACGACGACTACAGTGGCTCCTTGGTGACGTGCCGTTCACCAGACATCGATCCAGGAGGCGCCTGATGGCGACATCCCCCCACTCTGGGCCGTCGTCGACCGGTCCCGGCGAGGTACGTCCGGCCGCAGAGGTCTCGACCACGCGACTGGGGGCTGCTCTGGCGGCCGCCGGCGTGGTGGTCTCCACGGTTGCGGCGGTGCTGAGTCCGGCGCTGTGGCCCTGGATCGGGGTGGCGGCCGCGGCGGTGGTGCTGGTGACCGCGGTGGTGCAGCTGGTGGGGTGGCGACGGGTCGTCGTGGACGACGTCGTACCGACCGGCACCCGCGCGAAGGTCTCGTGGTGGATGCACGTGGTCTCGTGGATCGCTGTGCTGGTGGGGATGTACGCCATGATGACGGTCCTGGTCGCCTCCGGCTTCCGGGACGGACGCTGGGTGCTCGCGCTGACCGGACTGGTGGCCCTGGTGCTCGGCCAGACGCTCGGGTCGACGCGCTTCCTGCGTACGGCCGGGCCGGGTGGCACGATCCCCGGCCATGCCGAACGGCTGCGTCGACTGGCCGATCGGCGGGTTGCGCCGCCTGACGGACTCGACGACGTGGACGACCAGGACGACCCGGACGGGGAGGATGACGACACGGCCTCCGTCGACGCCGAGGATGCCCAGCTGGAGGACTCCTCGGAAGCCGTCGAGGTGGCCGAGCCCGATGATCCGGGCGAGGACGATGATCGAGGCGGCGACGAGGATCGTCCTCAGGGGTGAGGGCGGCCCAGGCGGACGTCGGGTTCAGGCGGACGACGGGTTCAGACGGACGTCGGGTTCAGACGGACGTCGAGCTCAGTTGGACGCCGGCTCAGTCCGACGTCGGGGCCACCGCGACCAAGCGGTAGCCGACATTGCGAACGGTTTCGATGATGCCCTCGTGCTCGGGGCCGAGCTTGGCCCGCAGCCGTCGTACGTGCACGTCGACGGTCCGCGTACCCCCGAAGTAGTCGTAGCCCCAGACATCGCTGACCAACTGTTGGCGGCTGAAGACCCGACCGGGGTGCTGGGCCAGGAACTTCAGCAACTCGAACTCGGTGTAGGTGAGGTCGAGGACGCGCCCGTGCAGGCGTGCGGTGTAGGTGGCCTCGTCGATCTCGACGCCGCTGGCGGTCACCACCCGGGACTCGGACTCGCTGCCCGACAGCTGCAGCAGCAGGCGGGCCTGCAGCTCGGAGGGGCTGATGGTGGTCAGCAGGAAGTCGTCGAACTGCCAGTCCGATCCGAGGGCGGCCAGGGCGTCGGGGC
>DVLP01000420.1 GCA_018715445.1 Candidatus Avipropionibacterium avicola
CTTGTCAGGGCGGCGAGGGCGCCCAGGCCCAGACCGATCGGTCCGGCCCTGGTCAGCAGGGCGCGGCGTCCGGAGTGCTGCTCGGTCGCGTCGGGGGAGGGTGCGGCGTCGGGGGCCTGAGGTGTCGGGGACATGCCGTCGTTCCTAGCAGGCCCAGCGGCGGTCTCGCGCTGGTGCCGCCACCATGTGGGATCGGGTGGCCCCTCGACGAGCTCGGGGGTCGTGGTGCGGCTCGGGGGGTCGGTGGTCAGCGGGCCCGACGTTCGACGCGAGCGACGTCGAGGATGGTGACCGAGCGGGGCTCGAGGCGGATCCAGCCGCGGGTGGCGAAGTCGGCCAGCGCCTTGTTGACGGTCTCGCGGGAGGCGCCGACCAGTTGGGCCAGCTCCTCCTGGGTGAGGTCGTGGTGGACGTTGAGGCCGTCGCCACTCTCCTCGCCGAAGCGCGAGGCCAGGTCGAGCAGTGCCTTGGCGACCCGGCCGGGCACGTCCGAGAAGACCAGGTCGGCGACCACGTCGTTGGCGCGGCGCAGACGCCCGGCCAGCTGGGCCAGCAGCGCCTTGGAGACCTCAGGGTGTCGGACCAACGACTGCATCAGCACGTCGTGCTCGAGGCAACGGATCACGGCCGGGGTGATGGCGGTCGCGGTCGAGGAACGGGGACCGGGGTCGAAGAGGGACAACTCGCCGAACATCTGTCCCGGCCCGAGGACCGCGATCAGGTTCTCCCGCCCAGCGGTGCCGCGGCGGCCCAGCTTGACCTTGCCGCGCAGGACGACGTACAACCGGTCGTCGGCGTCACCCTCGTGGAAGAGGACCTCACCTCGATCCAGCTGGATGTTGGACATCGCTGCAGCAAGTTCGGTTGCGGTCTCGCTCGCCACCCCCTGGAACAGGGGCGCCCTCCGAAGTACATCAGGATCCACGCGTCCGTAGCCTCTCCACGCTTGTGGGGCCGGGCCGAGGTCGGACCGACCCGTCGCAGTTCAGCGGTTAGGCTACCGTCGACGTCGCTGGATTGACACCACCGCAACCAAACAGAGACCTATCGGGCCTGCGACGTAGGCTGGGGGCCATGGCGGCCACCTCCCGTACCACCACCCGATCGGCGGCGTCGACCTCGCGTACGAGGAAGGTCCCACGGCCCGATCTGGCCACAGTGCGGCGGGCACGCCGGATCAACCGGACGCTGGCCGAGACCTATCCCCAAGCTCGGGCCGAGCTCGACTTCACCAGTCCGTACGAGCTGCTGGTCGCGACCATCCTGTCGGCCCAGAGCACCGACAAGCGGGTCAATCAGGTCACCCCGGCGCTGTTCCGTCGGTGGCCCGACGCGGTGCAGCTGGCCGGGGCGGACCGTGCCGAGCTGGAGGAGTTGATCCGACCGACCGGGTTCTTCCGCGCCAAGACCGACAGCCTGCTCAAGCTCGGTCGCACGCTGACCGAGGAGTTCGACGGCGAGGTCCCGCGCACCCTGGACGAGCTGGTACGACTGCCCGGCGTGGGCCGCAAGACCGCCAATGTGGTCCTCGGCAATGCCTTCGGGGTCCCGGGGATCACCGTCGACACCCACTTCGCGCGACTGTCACGCCGGTTCGGATGGACCACGAGCAAGGACCCCGACACCATCGAGGCCGAGGTCGGCGCCCTGTTCGAGAAGAAGGACTGGGTGATGCTGTGCCACCACGTCATCTGGCACGGGCGACGACGCTGCCACGCCCGCAACCCCGCCTGCGGCGCCTGCCCCGTTTCCCACCTCTGCCCGGCCTTCGGCGAAGGCGAGACCGACCCTGCGAAAGCGGCGAAACTCGTCCGGGAACCGCGCGGATGAGCCAGGACCTCCACGATCCACGCCACTTTTGCCCCTCCACGCACGTTGTAGGGGGCGTGGATCAGCAGACCAGGCGTGGATCGGTACGGGCGGGGGGCGCTCTCGCGGTTGTGGTTGCTGTTGTGATGTTGGTGCTGGCCGGGTGTACGGGTGGGGGTGCAGTGACGCCGCTGCCGGATCCGCCGGAGTCGAGCGCATCGATGCCCGAGGTGACCGCCGATCCCGACGACCTGGCCGCCCGCAAGGCCGAGGCCGGCATCGAGGACTGCCCGACCTCCGATCCGCAGGTCGCCCCGCGCGAGGACGGCCTGCCCGATCTGGTGCTGCCGTGCCTCGGTGGTGGCGACGACGTACGGCTCGCCGGGCTGCGCGGCACCCCGATGGTGGTCAACGTGTGGGCCCAGTGGTGCGGACCCTGCCGGACCGAAGCCCCCCACCTGGCCGAGGTGTCGGACGCGCTCGCCGACACCGTCCTCTTCCTCGGCATCGACTACAACGACCCACGCCCGGAGCTGGCGATCGACTTCGCCGGGGCCGCCGGCTGGAGCTACCCGCAGGTCACCGACGAGGAACGCGTCGTTCAACCCGCCCTGCAGTTGGCCGGGCCGCCGATGACCGTCTTCGTCGACGCCGACGGTCGCATCACCCACCGCCATCCCGGGGTCATCACCTCGGCCGACCAACTCCGTGACCTGATCGCCGAGCACCTGGGGGTGTCGTGACCACTCCGGCCTGGCTGGCGCCCCTCACCGGCCACCTCTCCGATCCGAGCCTCACCCGGACCGTGGTCCGTGACCGCCCGGGCAAGGGCGGTCGGCCCGCGGCCGTGCTGATGTTGCTGTCCGGGGACGAGATCGACCATGCCCGGGTCGTCCTGGTCGAACGGGCCCACACCTTGCGTCACCATCCCGGCCAGATCGCCCTGCCCGGCGGGGCGGTCGACCCGACCGACGCATCCCTGGCCGCGGCGGCGTTGCGGGAGGGACAGGAGGAGACCGGGCTCGACCCCGACCGGGTCTCGGTGATCGGCATGTTGCCGTCGGCCCACGTCGCGGTCAGCGGCTTCGACGTGTCGGCCGTGATCGGATGGCGACCGGCGGCCGACCCCCTCGGGGTGCAGGACCCGGCCGAGGTCGCCCAGGTGCTGGTGCCGTCGGTGCCCGAGCTGCTCGACCCGATGCACCGGGTCACCGTGCGCCACCGCAGCGGCTACACCGGCCCGGGGTTCTGGATCAGCGATGCCGACGGCGACCGACTGTTGGTCTGGGGCCTCACCGCCCACCTGCTCGACGGGGTCTTCACCCTGGCCGGCTGGACCCGGGAATGGGACCGCGACCGGGTGACCGACGTACCGCAACGGTTCCTGCGTGACGGCCGTGCCCCTGCCGGTGCCCGTCCCGAGGAACTGCACTGACATGGTTGATGCCGATGACCTGACCGCCCGCCTTCGGGCCGCCTGGCGGGACCTCTGTCCGTACCATCCGGGCCTGGGGGAGCGACTGCTGCAGCGCTGGTCCGAACCACACCGGCACTACCACACGCCCACCCATCTGGCCGCGGTGCTGGCGGCGGTCGACCGGCTCGCCGAACCGCACCACGACCGTGAGCTGGTCGCCCTGGCCGCCTGGTACCACGACGCCGTGTACGACCTGCCGCCCGATCCGCTCGGCAACGAGGAGGCCTCGGCCCGTCTCGCCGAGACCGAGCTGGCGCCGGTGCTGGGGCCGCAGCGGGCCGGTGAGGTGGCCCGGCTGGTCCGGGTGACCTCCGAACACCGGGTCGACGCCCACGACCACGACGCGGCCCTGCTGTGCGATGCGGACCTGGCCGTCCTGGCCGGTGACCCGGCCGACTACCGGACCTATGCCGAGGCCGTACGGCGGGAGTACCGCGAGGTGCCCGAGGCCGACTTCCGGGCCGGGCGGGCACGAATCCTGGACGCGCTGCTGGCCGAGCCATTGTTCCGTACCGCACGAGGGCGGGAGCTGGAGCCGGCGGCACGACGCAACCTGGCGGCCGAGATCGCCGAACTACGGTCCGGCAGCGGTGCCGGCGAGCCGACCGACTGATCGAACAGGTTGATCGATCTGGTTGATCGCTCAGGTGCGTGAGCGCAGGGTCGTGACGGCCACCGCGACCAGCGTGACCGCCACCCCGATCACCGTCATCAGGCTCGGCGTACGCCCCGCCACCGGGATCAGCGTGTCGATCCCCAGGGACCCCAAGAGCTGACCGGCGATGCTCGACAGGCCGAGCACCAGCACGCCGGTGTGACGCACCACCCCGGCATTGATCGTGATGTAGGCCAACCCGATCGGGCCTCCGAGATAGAGCCACCACTGCGTGGGCAGGTGCTCGGGCAGGCCCACCGCGGCCAGCTTCACGCACCAGGCCAGCAGCAGGACCGTGGTGCCGGTGGTGAAGTTGCCCAGGCTGGCCACCGGGAGGGTGCCGACCTCACGGACCCGGCCGTTGACCGCGCTCTGGAACGACAGGCCGAGACCGGCGACCAGCGGCATTGCCGCCAACCACCAACTGGTCCCGCCGGCGAGTCGGTCGCTGACCCCGATCACGACCGCGACGATCGTCAGCCCGGCCCCGACCAGGCGGGGGACGGTCAGGTGCATGGCCGCCGAGGGGCCGAGGCCGGCCCGATCGATCACCAGCGCACTGGTGGTCTGGCCAGCGACGGTGCAGACGGTGAACAGGGCAGCGCCCAGGACGGCGCCGGTGAGGGTTTGGGAGAGCACCACCAGGGCGCCGCAGCAGCCACCGAGCAGCACCCACCAGGGTTGCTGTCCGGTACGGACCGCACGCAGCACGCGGACGACGCCGTCGCGGTGGCTGCGGCGTGACACCACGATGGCCACGATCACGACCAGACCACCGAGGAACGAGATGACCGCACCGGCGTAGGCGTCGGACAGGGCGGTGCCGAGCGCGCCGTTGAGACGGGTCTGGGCGGGGATCAGGGTCCCGCAGGTCAGGGCCAGGGCGGCCCCGATGATGCGTGCGGAGGAGGGATGCCCGGTGGCCGGGCGTCCCGTGGGATCGGTCAACGGCGGGTGACCGAGGCGTCCGTGTCGGAGTCGTGGCGCTCGATGGCCGGGGTCTTCGCGGCGGTGCTGGCCCGCTCCACGGCGCCCTTCACCGCATTGACCGACGCGGTGGCGTTGGCCTTGGTGGCCGTGGCGGAGAAGTCGGCCTTCTTGCGCAGCGCATTGCCGATCAGGACGCAGATCAGGGCGACCACCAGCAGGCCGCCGGCCATGATCAACATGCCGAGCCAGGTCCGCCCCAACGCGTCACCGATGAGGAAGCCGCAACCCAGGAAGATCAGGCCGAGTGCGTACAACGCGATCACACCGGCCCCGCCGAACAGTCCGGCTCCGGTGCCGGCCTTCTTCACCGAGGGGATCAGCTCGGCCTTGGCGAGCTCGATCTCGTGCTGGACCAGCAGTTGCGCGTCGGAGGTGATGTCCTTGACGAGGTCTCCGATGCCACGCTCCTCGGTGGGTGCGTCATTCGGCGTGGTGCTCATTGCTTTGTGCTCCTCAGGTCGACCGTCAGTGCCTGACGATAGTCGCATCCGGGCGTCGCGGTCACCCTGACCGGCAACAGCAGGTCCGGATCGGCCCGCTCAGGTGGTCGGTGCCGCCGCCGACCGACGCCTCAGCGCGACGCAGATCCGCAGGAAGATCGTGGCCAGCACGGCCGCGGTCGCCGAACCGAGCAGCACTGCGGCCTTGGCGTGGTCGATGTCGTCCGGATGGCCGGTGAAGGCGAGCTCGGTCACCAACAAGGCGACGGTGAACCCGATCCCGGCCAGCAGGCCGACCGCCGCGATCTCTCGCCACAGCACACCTCCGTGGAGTTGGGTCCGGGTGATCCGGGCGGTCAGCCAGGTGCCGCCGAAGACCCCGATCGTCTTGCCGACGACCAGGCCGACGCTGATCCCCAGGGTGACCGGGTGGGTGAGCACCGAGCGCAGTGACGCGGGGTCGAGGCGGACCCCCGCCGAGGCCAGAGCGAAGACCGGTACGGCGAAGCCGGCCGAGACCGGAGCCCAGAAATGGCTCCACCGGTCGACCGGGTCGCGGTCCTCGTACGGAGAGGTACGGGTGAGCAGACCGAGGAGGACACCGGCGATCGTGGCGTGCACCCCCGACTCGTGCATGAACCACCAGCAGCCGACGAACAGCGGTACGTGCAACCACCACTTGTCGAGCCGTCGCTGTTGGAGGAAGAACCAGACGCCGGCACAGGCCGCGGCCAGGGCCAGGGCCAGCCAGTTGAGGGTGCTGGTGAACACGATCGCGATCACCACGATCGCGCCGAGGTCGTCGACGATCGCCAGGGTGAGCAGGAAGGTCCGCAGGCTCGGGGGGAGTCCGGGGGCGACCACGGCCAGGACGGCGACCGCGAAGGCGATGTCGGTGGCCATCGGGACCGCCCAGCCGGCGAGGTTGGCGTCCGGGGAGGTCAGGTTGATGCCGACGTAGATCAATGCCGGGACAGCCATCCCGCAGAAGGCCGCCACGATCGGCAGCAGGGCCTGGCGGGGGTTCGACAGGGAACCTGAGCGGAACTCGCGTTTGAGTTCGAGGCCGGCCAGGAAGAAGAAGATCGTCAGCAGCCCGTCCGCGGCCCAGTGCTGCAGGTCGAGCGGCCCGACCCGGATCTGGCGGACGGCGTCGTAGCCTTCGAAGCTGATGTTGGCCCAGACGAGGGCGGCCACCATCGCCGCCAGCATCACGGCGCCGCCGACGGTTTCGTTGCGCAGCAGGTCGGCGACCGCCACCTGGTCCTGGTTGTCGCTCGGTCCGAACGCCACCAGTGTGCGCCGTGTCCGCTTCTTCTCCATCTGCTGCCTTCCGTCGTCGTCCGCGGTCGCTGAGGACCGTGCCGACCAGACTTCCCGGCTCACCAACGGGAACCCTAACCCACGCCAGCAGGCGGTCCGACCATTGCCGTGGCGGTGGCCAACGGTCAGGATGGTCCGGGACAGCGCCTGTCCACCACTTCACGGGAAGAAGTACGCCATGTACTGGAGCATGCTGATCCACCTCGGCTTCAACATGTGGGACGACGACCCCCACTCACCCTCGATCAAGATCAATCCGTATCGCGAGGCCTCCGACACCCTGCGTTGCGACCGTGCCACCTGGGAGGCGGTGACCGCGCGAGCTGCCGAGGTCGGCATGAATCATCTGCTCATCGACATCGGGGAGGGCCTGGCCTTCGAGTCCCATCCGGAGTTGGGTGCGAAGGGAGCCTGGACGCCGCAGGAGATGGCCGACGAGATCGCACGGTTGAAGCAGCTGGGGATCGAGGCCGTCCCGAAGCTCAACTTCTCCACCTGCCATGACACCTGGCTGGGTGACTACGCCTTCATGGTCTCGTCGAAGCCGTACTACCGCGTCGTGTCCGACCTGATCGCCGAGACCGCCGAGGTCTTCGGGAACCCGGAGCTCTTCCACATCGGCATGGACGAGGAAACCCTGCACCACCAGAAGAATCTGCGTCAGGTGGTGATCCGCAACCCTGAGCTGTGGTACCACGACCTGGAATTCTACGCCGGCGAGGTGGAGAAGGCCGGATCCCGGGCCTGGATGTGGTCCGACCGGATCTGGCACCACGAACAGGAGTATCTGGCCCGCGTACCGAAGTCGATCCTGCAGAGCAACTGGTACTACGGGGAGGCGTTCAGCTTCGAGGACGATCCGGAGGCGAACGCGGCGACCTACGTACGGGCCTATGACCTGCTCGAGGAGCACGGCTACGACCAGGTCCCGACCGGTGCCAACTGGAGCAACGACACCAACATGATCGACACCGTGCGGTACGGCCACCGGGTGATCGCCCCGGAGCGTGAACTCGGCTACATGACCGCACCGTGGTACCCCACGGTTGATGCCGAACGGGACCGACTGCTGGCTGCGGTCGACCAGATCGGGGAGTCGATCGCCGAGCTCAACGCCGGGCTGCAGGACCCGCAGCACTGACCCTGGAAGGCTCCGTTCC
>DVLP01000421.1 GCA_018715445.1 Candidatus Avipropionibacterium avicola
CTCGGGAAGGTTGAGGCTGATGCCACCACGGCTGACCTCGACCTGCTCGCGGAGTTGACCGATCTCCTTCAGCAGGGCCAGGCCGTCCGAGGCCGACCCGTCGTCGATCCGGCGCTGGGCCTCGACATAGGTGAGCTGCTCACGGCTGCGGACCATGGCCCGCTCGACCGACACCTGGCCGAGCTGGCCCTCGGCGTCCAGTCCGATCCGCCACAGGTGGGCGGGTCGGACCTGGTCGGCCAACAGGCTGGCCGCCTGTTCGCTCAGCACCGGAGGGTGCAGCGGGGTCCGACGGTCCGGGGCGTACAGGGTCTGGCCTCGTCGGCGGGCCTCGACGTCGATCGGATCACCCGCGGTCACGAAGGCCGCGACATCGGCGATCGCGTACCAGACGACGAAACCCGAGCCGTCACGTTCCAGGGCCATTGCCTGGTCGAGGTCCTGGGCCCCCTCGGGGTCGATGGTCGACAGTGCCAGGTCGGTCCGGTCGACCCGCTCGGTCAGCGAGCGGCCGGCCGCGTCCTCGGCGGCGGCCAGCACGGCCGGGCCGAACGCCTCCGGCACCTCCAACTCGGTGCGCAGCTGCGCCAGTTCGTCGGCCAGCCCGGCGGGCACCGACGGGGTGAAGCCCAGGTGCAGTGAGGGCATCTCAGACCACCTCGGAGCGCAGGGTGGACCGACGGGGGTCGCCGTCCATGGCCTGGTTGGCCAACGCATCGGCGGCCGCGTTCTGCTTGCGGGGCACCCAGGTCCAGGTGACCCGGGCCGGCACCAGCCGACGGGCCCGGATCGCCAACTCGCGCATGTCGGGGTGCTTGATCTTCCAGCGCCCGGCCATCTGCTCGATGACCAGCTTGGAGTCCATCCGGACCTCCAACTCCGCCCCCGGATCGATCGCGTGGACCATCTCCAGGCCGGCGATCAGCCCGGAGTACTCCGCGACATTGTTGGAGGCGATCCCGAGGTTCTGGCCCTCGGAGTCCAACACCTCGCCGGTGTCGGCATCACGCACCAGTGCCCCGTAGGCGGCCGGGCCCGGATTGCCGCGCGAGCCGCCGTCGGCCTCAATCACCAGACGACGCTGCGACTGCTCGACCACGTCAGCCTCACCGAACAGGTCCTCGCTCACAGCCCCGACTCCTTCGTCCGTACGAGGATCCGGCTGCATTCCTCACAGCGCAGCACCTCGTCCTCGGCCGCTGTCGCATAGGCCCGCAGGTCCGCGGCATTGGCCTCGATCAAGCATCCGGTGCAGCGCTTCTGGACCAGCGCCACCGCAGCCACACCGCCTCGCGAGGAGCGGGTCCGTTCGTACAACTCCAACAACGACGCCGGCACCGCAGCAGCAGCGGTCTCCCGTTCGGCGGTCCGGGTCGCAACCTCGGCGTCGATCTCGGTCACCACCTCGTCGCGACGGCGGGTGGCCTCGATGCCCCGGGTCGCCAGCTCGGACTTGTGCCGGGCCAACCGGTCCCGGACCGAGACGGCCTGCTCGTGCTCCTCCATGACCTCGAGCTGGATGTCCTCCAGCTTGGCGATCCGGCGGGTGAGGTGCTCCACCTCCTCGATCATGGTGGCCAACGCCTTGGGGTCACCGATCGAACCGTCCTCGATGCGCCGGGCATCACGTTCGCGCCGCTCGCGCACCGGGACGAGATCCTCCTCGGCCTTGCCGACGGCGAGGTCGAGGTCGCTGACCTGGGTCTCGGCGGCGACCAGTTCCTCGGCCGCAGCGGCGTGCTCCTTGGCGATCGCGGCCAGGTCGGCCTGCTCGGGCAGATGCGACCGACGATGCCGCAACTGGTCCAGGGCGGTGTCGATCGCCTGCAGTTCGAGCAGTTGCTGTTGGTCGGCTGGTGTCGCTTTGATGGCGGGCCCCTCTCCTGCGGACGTGGGCGACAGCCTACGGCAGGGCGTACGGGCCCGGTGGCGCGCTTCGACTTCGCCGGTCAGACCTCCGATCAGGCCCACCGATCAGGGCTGCGCCCGGGGAACCACCGCTTCGGCTCCCAGATCACCTGCTCGGGGTGGGTTCGCCGCAGGAGTCGGTCCTAGAGTGGGGCGGTCCCCTGGTGGACTCGTCCCACCACACCACCGCCTCACAGGAGAACCGTCGGTGACCATCGCGTTGGCGATCAGCTTGGCCGTGATCGGCTCGCTGTGCAATGCGTGGGCATCGATCCTGCAACACGATGCGGTCGAGGTGACTCTCACCAAGGACGACGACACCAGCCGACGGATCTCGGTGCGACGCATGCTCGTCCTGCTGCGCACTCCGCGGTGGCTCGTCGGGGTCACGATGATCGCGCTGGGAGCGGTCTTCCACATCGTGGCGATCACGCTGGCTCCGATCACCCTGGTCCAGCCGGTCGGCGTGCTGGCCGTGGTCTTCACGATCGTGATGGCGGCCCACCAGCGCCGCTCCTGGCCTGGGTCACGGGTGTGGCTGGGTGCGGTCACCACCATCGTCGGCCTCGGGGTCTTCGTGGCCTGCGCCAGCCGCACGATCGGCCACGGCTCCACTGACCTGCCGGACAGCCTGGTCAGCCGCGACCTGTGGTGGGCGGTGGTGGTGCTGGCCGTGGTGACCGTCCTGTTCGCCGGGCTCGGGATGCTGGGGCCGTCGTGGCTGCGGTGCCTGTCCTGGGCGGCCGCCTGCGCAACGCTGTTCGGTCTGGCCTCGGCCCTGATGCGCACCCTCACCCTGCTGCTGCGGGTCGGGCACGGTTGGCTCACCCCCGCTGTGGTCGGCGTGCTCGCCACCATGGCCGTGGCCTACGGCGCCGGTGGTTGGTTGGCCCAACAGGCCTATGCCTCCGGACCGCCCGAGATCGTGATCAGCTGCCTGACCGTGCTCGACCCCCTGGTCGCGGTCACCTTCGGTCTGGTCGTGCTGCGGGAAGGCCTGCACATCGACCTGGTCCCGGGTGTGGTGATGGCCCTGTTCGCGGCCCTGGCCACGGTCGGGGTTCTGGTCCTGACCCGCCACCATCCCGACGTGGTCGCCACCAGGACAGCGCCCCGTACGGCCGAGGTGACGATCGGTCCGCGGATCAGCCGAGGGGAATGAGCCCCCGCCACACCTGCCAGGCTCGCCCGGCCGCCATCTCACCGGCCACCAGTCGCCGCAGCGACGAATCCGTGGGCAGGTCGGCGACCGCCACCTCGCCGCGGCGCCGCCACAGGAAGAACACGGCATCACCATCGGCGTCCACCCCGGGACCGTCCAACTGCCACAACGCCTGGAACCGGGCCGTGTTCGAGGCCGGGTCGAGACGGGCGAACCGCGGATCGAGCAGCCACGAGGCGCAGAAGAACTCCGACACCTCGAACTCGGGGAAGTGGGCCGGGAAGAACTCGGCGGCTCGAGCAAAGGAGGCCGCGGTCGCCTCCGGGGTCAGCGGACCGGTGCCGGGGATGTGGGTCGACCAGACCCATCGTGGTTGCGGATCGGCCACCGGATGGGCTTCGTCAGCGGCCGGGGGTTGGTACCAGGACAGGTTGAACTGCAGGCGGCCCAGCCCGTACAGGGCCCCGGACCAGGCCGTGGTCAGCCACCCGTGGGTGTGGATTCCGAACTCGTCGAAGGTCTCGCGGTGCACCCGGACCTGTTGACCGAGATCGGCCAAGGACTCCCACGACACCTCGTCACTGACACCGCGTTCCGCGTGGTAGGCCCGGATCTCCGGCACGGCGGCAACCAGCGCACACAGCGCCAGCACGCCCCATCCGTGGCCGGCCACCCCGGGCACCTCGAAGGCCGATTCCTCCTTGTCGGCAAGGATCCCGGAGTGGTAGACGAAGCGTCCCACCACCTCGCTGAGGCGTACGGCCTGGGCCACGACCTGGCTGCGAGCGGTCGCGGCCCGAGGCTCGTCGGCCAGCACCGCCTCGATCGCGGACCGGGTGTCGGCCAGGTCCTGACCGGTGAGGCCCAGGTGCTCCAGCAGCCCGTCGGTGCGCAGGCGTGACGCCAACCAGGCATCGGGATCATCCGGCATCGGCTTCGGCTCGGGCGCGGGTGGGACCAGCGGCGGGGTGTCGTCACTCACATGGCCAACCTTGCCACGAAGTGGGCGAGTGGGAGAATGCCCTCATGAGCGAGGAACAGCCAGCCCTGCCCAATCGCCAGTCACCGTTCTCCGAGGCGTTCAAGGAGTTCATCTGCACCGACTGGGCCCCCTACAGCGACGTCCTGCCCGAGCAGCTGCCCGCTTCGGTCGCCGCCGTCGCCCGCCGCGAGGCGCTCAGCGCCCTGTTCCCCGGGGACCGACTGGTGGTCCCGGCGGGCGGGCTGAAGGTCCGCTCCAACGACACCGACTACCGGTACCGGCCCCACTCGGCGTTCGCCCACCTCACCGGGCTGGGCACCGATCGCGAGCCGGACGCCGTACTCGTCCTGGAGCCGGTCGACACCGTCGACGGACCGAGCAGCGGCCACAGCGCCACCCTGTACTTCAAGCCGCGGGCTCCGCGCACCGATCCGGAGTTCTACTCCAATGCCCGCTACGGCGAGATGTGGGTCGGCCAGCGCGAGTCGTTGGAGGAGATGGCCGCCCTCACCGGCCTGGACTGTGCCCCGATCGACCAGTTGTCCGACGACCTGGCCAAGGATGCCGACAGCACCCGGATCCGGGTGGTCCGTGACACCGACACCGCCTTGACCGTCGAGCTCGACCAGCAGCGCGACCAGGCCGGCCAGACCGAGGTGGAGGCGGCCGACACCGAGCTGACCGTCGCGTTGAGCGAGCTCCGGTTGACCAAGGACGACTTCGAGGTCGAGCAGATGCGGCTGGCCTGCGACCGTACCGCCGAGGGTTTCGCCGCCGTGGTCGCCGACCTGCCCGAAGCCGTACGACGGGGACGCGGTGAGCGTTGGGTGGAAGGGATCTTCGGCCTGTACGCCCGTCACGCCGGCAATGCGGTCGGCTACGACACGATCGCCGCGTCGGGCGACCACGCCAACACCCTGCACTGGATCCGCAACGACGGTGATCTGCATGACGGCGACCTGCTGCTGATCGATGCCGGGGTCGAGCTCGACACCCTCTACACCGCCGACATCACCCGGACGCTGCCGGTCTCGGGCCGGTTCTCCCCCACCCAGCGCAAGGTGTACGAGGCAGTGCTGGAGGCCCAGGAGGCTGCGATGGCGGTCTGCCGTCCGGGCGTGAAGTTCGCGCAGGTCCACGAGGCCGCGATCACCGTGATCGCGCAACGCCTGCACGAGTGGGGCATCCTGCCGGTGCCACCGGAGGTCTCCCTCGACAAGGAGACCGGTGGACACCACCGGCGGTGGATGGTCCACGGCACCTCCCACCATCTGGGGATCGACGTTCACGACTGCGCCCAGGCCCGCCAGGAGCACTACCGCCAGGGCGAGCTGAAGGAAGGCATGATCATCACCGTCGAGCCCGGGATCTACTTCAAGGGCACGGATCTGCTGGTGCCCGAGGAGTTCCGCGGGATCGGCGTACGGATCGAGGACGACATCCTGATCACCGCCGACGGGCACGAGAACCTGTCGTCGATGCTGCCCCGCACCGCCGACGACGTGGAGGCGTGGATGGCTCCCTTGCTGGAGCAGGGCCGCTGATGCCACGGGTCGCCGACGACCTGGCCGTGCTGATGCTGCGCGACAACGGCGGGTGGCGCTGCACCGGCGCCGATGCGGCCGACGTGTTGGCCGGCGCCCTGATCGCCGAGTTGGTCGCCGAAGGGTTCCTCGACCGCCGGGCCGACCCGGACGACTTCTGGTCCCGGCAACGCGTGCATTCGCCGGCGGTCGAACCACCCACCGATCCGATCCTGGCCCGGGTCTGGGACCTGGTCACCGGCGGCAAGGGTGCCCAGGCCGTCCAGCGGCAGGTGGCCAAGGAGTCACGGACCCTGGTGATGGACGCCCTGGCCCGGCGTGAGGTCGTCTCGACCACGCCACGACCGGTGCTGGGACCACGCCACACCCTGCTCGACATCGACCACCGGGACCGGCTGCGCGCCGAGCTCACCCCCATCGTGGTCGAGCAGCGTGAACCCGACGAGCGACAGCGCACCATCATCCAGTTGCTCAACGGTGCGGTCATCCTGCGCCAGGCGTTGGGGCTGTCGTTCAGTGAGGGCCTGGCCGTGCAACGGGGCGCCCGTCAGCTCGGCAAGCCTGTGTGGCCGGAGAAGACCGCCATCGACCTCATGGTCGGGCGGCGGGCGGCCGTACTGTCGTCCTGACCCCTCGACGGGCTCGGGGGTCGGGGGACGACGGGCTCGGGGGGCGTGGTCCTCGGGCTCGGGGTCGTAGTGCCCTCGACGAGCTCGGTGTCGGTCAGCTCGGGTCGGTGAACATCGCGGCGCGGGCGCCGGGCATCTCGGCGACCAGGTCGCGGGCCTTCTGGACCATCTTGTGCTCGCAGAGCAGCTCGTACTGGGTGGCGACGGTCTGGGTGACCGAGGTGAAGTCACGGCGACCGCCGGTCATGGCGTAGCCGATGGACTGGAAGACGATCGAGATCAACACCGACAGCACCACGGCGACCAGCAGTGCGACCAGTGGTGCCTCCAACCGGACGAACAGCGACAGCAGCACACCGATCAGCAGACCGGTCCCGACGCCGGACATCGCGGCATTGGCGACCACGGTCCCCCAGTTGCGCCGGCCGAGCACCCGCTCGACGCTCTTGAGGTTCGTCCCGACGATGCAGAGGTTCTTGACCTCGAACTTCTGGTCGGACAACCAGTCGACGGCCTTCTGTGCCTCGGCGTAGGTGTCGAACACCTTCACCGAGTGCGGGTACTCCAACTCGAACAGCGAGCTCGGCTGTGGTCCCATGGTCATCCGTGGCCTCCTGATCAGCGATGGGGCGGGGCCAAATCTACCGCTCTCGTACGGATTTCTTTCGGCCAGCGTTGCGGACGAGGCGTTTCACGGAGGTGTTCACATCAGTGCCGAGGTGAGCCGGCAGGCGTTGTCGAGGTACTTCAGGTACCAGGGCCGCTGCTTCCACTGCTCGAGGCTGAGCTCGGACGAGACGTCGCGATAGAGCTGGTCATTGTGCTGGAGCTGACCCACCAGGTCCCCGTCGAAGGCCACCAGCATCACCTCGTAGTCGAGGATGAACGAGCGGAAGTCCATGTTGGACGAGCCGATCGCGCACACCGCGTCGTCGACCACCAGGTACTTGGCGTGCAGCACCGCCGGCTTGGGGTAGAGGTGGATCGTCACCCCGGCCTCCAGCAGTTCACGGTAGTACGAGGCCTGCGCGTGCCCGACGAAGAACTGGTCGGCCTGCTCCCCCACGAAGAGCTCCACCTCGACCCCGCGCAGGGCGGCCGTGGTGATCGCCGAGAGCAGCGACTCGTCGGGGACGAAGTACGGACTGGTGATCGTCAACTTCTCCTGGGCCTGGTGCACCAGGCAGATGAACAGTCGCAGGTTGGGCTCGGTGGGGAAACCCGGCCCGGACGGCACCAGCTGCATGGCGTTGAGGCCCTCGTCCCGCGGTGGTGCACTGCGCTCCAGGTAGTCGTCCTGGTCGAGTTCCTCGCCGGTCTCGGTGAACCAGTCGACCAGGAAGACTGACTGGATCGAGGTCACGATGTCGCCGCCCACCTCGACGGTGAGGTCCTTCCATTCCCGTCCCACCCGGCGGTTGCGCCGCAGGTTGTAGCTGGGGTGGATCAGGTTGTGGGAGCCGATGAAGGCCGTGGCGCCGTCGATCACGACCAGTTTGCGATGGTTGCGCAGGTCCGGGCGCCGCATCCGTCCCTTCAACGGCAGGATCGGCATCATCAGGTGCCAGTCGATCCCCGCCTCGCTCATCCGCTTGCGGAACCGACGCCAGCCCGGATACTTGCGCGAGCCGAGGTGGTCCAGCAGGAGTCGGACCTCCACGCCACGCTCCACCGCCCGGGCCAGAGCGGTGAAGAAGACGTCGGTCGCCTCGTCCCAGCGCATGATGTAGAACTGCACGTGGACGTGGTGCTCGGCCCGGTCCACCCGCTCGGCCATCGCCGTGCACAGCGCCACGGTGTCGTCGTAGAGCTGGCGGTTGTCACCGGCCGTGCAGGGAAATCCGGTCAGGTCGTACGACATCGACAGCACCGAGGCCAGATGGGGCTCGGCCCGAGCCGTTTCGGGCAGCACCGGCATGTGCGCCGTGGCGTCACGGAACAGCTCGGTCGCCCTGGCCTGGATCGCCCGGCGCCGACCCCGGACGTACGGGCTGCCGATCAGCAGGAAGAGCGGGACCCCGACCAACGGCAGGAACAGGATCAGCAGCAGCCAGGCCTGGGCCGAGGCAGGACGTCGGTTCTCGGGCACCAGACCCAGCGCGACAATCTTGACCACGTATTCGAGCACCAGCACCGCGGTGGTGAAGATCTGGCGCCAGTCCACCGCGCTCCAGTCCATGCGGTGAGCGTACCGTCACCGGGTTGGTGAGCACCGCTGGTCCACCTCCGGGAGCCCACCGAGGAGCGTGCAACCGTTTTCGGGCACGATTTTCGCCCACCTTGGTCACGACTCGGCAAAGAACCCTTGACACCGGCGTTACGCAAAAGTAGTTTTCAGCGAAATTCAGATCGGTGAAACAGATTCTTCCAGTCAAGGGGGTGACATGGGGCAGGTCGTGCAACACACGCCCGGAGCGGTGTCCAGCCGGATCCGTGCCGTGCGTCCGCAGCTGACCACCACGATGGCCAGGATCGCCGACGTCCTGCTCGCCGACCCCGAGGCACCCCTGCAGCTGTCGATCATCGAGCTCGCCCAGCGCGCCGAGACCTCAGCGGCCACCATCACCCGGTTCTGTCGGCTGCTGGGCTACACCGGCTACGTCCCGTTCCGGGTCGCCGTCGCCCAGGACATCGGCCGCCGTGACGCCAACGCCTCGTGGCGGACCGACATCGGCGAGGAGTTCGGCCCCGACGACGCCCCCCAGGCAGTGTTGAGCACCCTGCTGACCGCCCACGTGCAGTCGCTCGAGGAGACCGCCTCGGTGCTGGACGTGAACCTGATGACCGAGGTCGCCCACCGGATCGTGCGGTCCCGCCATGTCGACGTCTACGGCGTCGGGGGCAGCGGCCGACGCGCCGCCGAGCTGGAGTCGCGGCTCTATCGGATCGGGATCAACACCCACGCCTGGACCGAGCTCCACGACGGCCTGGCCAGCGCGGCCATCCAGGGCAACGACTGCGTCGCGATCGCGATCTCCAGCAGTGGCCGCACCGAGGCGACCATCCAGATGATGGAGACCGCGGCCGCGACCGGGGCGACCACCGTCGCCGTCACCGCCCAGCACGCCACGCCGCTGGGCGAGGCCGCCGACCACGCCATCATCGCGCTGGCCCACGAACGCTTCATGCAACCCGACGACCTGAGCGGCACCCACGCCCAGATGTTCGTCCTCGACCTGCTCTACCTGTTGGTGGCGCAGGCCGCCTTTGCCCAGTCCACGGCGACCTTGGCTGCAACCGCGGCTGCGGTCGCCCCGTATCGCCGACCGGTGACCCGGTCGGCACCTGTCACACCCATCACCCAACCCAGTTGAGCGTGTCCAACCGACACGACAAACCTGTCAGGAAGGAAACATCATGAGCAACGAGTGGCTCATCAATCGCCGCAACCTGTTGCGCGGATCGGTTGCCGCAGCTGCGGTCGTCGGAGTCGGTGGGCTCGGGGCCTGCGCGACCGGAGGTCCGGTCGGCGGGGGCAACGAGGAGACCGAGCAGCCCGAAGGCCCGATGGACCCGGAGAACCCGTTCGGTGTCGAGGAGTCCGGCAAGCTCGACGTCATCGTCTTCAACGGAGGTTACGGCATTGACTACGTGAAGTTCGCCGCCGAGAAGATGAACGAGAAGTTCCCCGACATCAAGATCTCGGTGAAGCCGTCCACTGACATCGCCGGGGAGATGCAGCCCCGTCTCGTGGGAGGCACACCACCCGACCTGCTCGACAACTCGGGCGCCAAGTCGATCGG
>DVLP01000422.1 GCA_018715445.1 Candidatus Avipropionibacterium avicola
ATCCACAGTTGGGCTTGACTGGCTCGAACGGGTGTTTGATTATTGGGGGGTGGCTGTCAGTGCGCTCCCCGTCGGTCCCGACTCCCGGTCGGCGACCATCGAGGCCCTGCGTGCCCGCATGGAGCGGGTGCAGGGCGGTCCCCGGGTGCCGGTGGCGATGGCCTCGGACCTGGCCGGGTTGGTCCAACTGCGGACCGGCAACAGCTACCGGGTGGACCGGGCCAGCCTGGCGTTGACCCTGCTGGCCGAGCCGTCGCGGGCGGGCAGCTGGGTGGCGGTGGTCGGAGTCGCCGATCTCGGGGTCGAGGCTGCTGCCGAGTACGGCCTCAACCTGGACCGGACGATCTGGGTCCCTGACCCCGGTGTGGACTGGCCGGAGGTGGCCGCCACCCTGGTCGACGTGGTCCCGTTGGTGTGGTTGTCGCCGTCGGGTCCGGTCCGACCCCGGACCGCCTCCCGGCTGCGGGCGCGACTGAGGAAACGCTCGACAACCCTGCTGGTGCAGGGGGACTGGCCCGGATGTGACAGTGAGCTGCGGATTGCCGGACAGCAGTGGCACGGGGTGGGCCACGGGCGCGGTCGGCTCCGGTCCCGGCTGGTCGAGGTGGAGTGCGTCCGGCCCGGCGCTCCGGTACGGCGGGCCCGGGTGCGCCTGCCGCTGGAGGCCGGCTCGGGAGATGGTGTGGCCCCCCTCGACGGGCTCGGGGACCGGGTCCGGGAGGCGGCAGGATGAGCCGTCGGATGATGGCCCTGTGGTGTCCGGACTGGCCAGCAGTGGCGGCAGCGACCGAGGCGGGCCTGGGTCGGATGGCCCCGTTGGCGGTGATGTCGGCCAACCGGGTGCTGGCCTGCAACGCTGCTGCCCGAGCCGAGGGCGTACGCCGGGGGATGCGTCGCCGTGACGCGCAGGGGCGGTGCCCGCAGCTGACGGTGGTCCCGGCCAGCCCGGATCGTGACACCCGACTCTTCGAGCCGGTGCTGGCCGTGGTGGAGGAGCTCCGACCCGGCGTGGCGCCACTGCGACCGGGGCTGATGGTGTTGCCGATCGTGCAGCGCGGCTACCACGGGACCGAGGAACAGGCGGCGGCGATCTTCACCGAACGACTCGTCGCCCACGGGGTCTGGGACGTCCGGGCCGGGATCGCCGACGAGGCCCACACCGCGGAGCAGGCGGCGCGGCAGGCGGCGGTCCAGGAGTGCGTGGTGGTCCCCGTCGCCGGGTCAGCCCGGTTCTGGTCCGACCTGCCGATCTCGGTGCTGGCCGACACCTCCCACGGTGCCGAACTGGTCGGACTGTTGCGCAGGTTGGGGATCGAGCGGGTCGGTGAGTTCCTGGCGCTGCCGGCCGATGCCGTGGTGTCGCGGTTCGGTGGTCATGGCAGCACCCTGCACCAGCTGCTGCGGGGGAGGCTGCAACCCAGCTGGGCGCCCCGTACCCCACCTCCGGAGCGGACCTGTGAGATCGCCTTCGAACCAGGGCTGGCCTCGAGCGAGGCCGTCGGGTTCAGCGTGCGGCAGACCGCTGAGCGTTTCGTGGCGGGGCTGGCGGGGGATCACCTGGTCTGTGTGGAGCTGCACCTGGAGGTCGAGACCGATCGGCAGACCGTGGTGTCGCGGGTCTGGGCCCACACCACCTGGTTCGGTGCCGGTGACGTGGTCGACCGGGTCCGTTGGCAGCTGGAGTCGGCGTCGCGGGAGGGCCAGCTCGACGGCCCGGTGGTCCGGGTCCGACTCGAACCCCTGGCCGCGGAGCCGAGCTCGGCCCACGCCGAGGCGTTGTGGGGCAGCGGCAATGACGAGCGGGTCGACCGGGGCGTGGCCAAGATCCAGTCCCTGCTGGGTCATGACGCCGTGGTACGTCCGGTCCTGCAGGGAGGTCGTGGCATCGCGGACCGCCAACACCTGGTGCCGTGGGGGGAACGGGCCTCGACCCGGACCGGACAGGTCAGACCGGTCGACCAGCCCTGGCCGGGCCGGGTGCCCGGCCCGGCCCCCACCCGGGTCTTCGCCACGCCGTCGGGTGCGGTGGTCGTGGACCAGCACGGAGACCAGGTCCGGGTCACCGAGCGAGGATTCCTGAGCGGGTCACCCTCCCGGTTCCGTCCCTCGCCCGACATCGACTGGCAGCCGGTGTCGGCCTGGGCCGGCCCCTGGCCGGTCGACGAGCGGTGGTGGACCGAGGACGGGGCCGGGCTGGTGGCCCGGTGTCAGGTGGTCGGTGAGGACGGTCGGGCCTGGTTGTTGCGCTATGCCGCGGCTGTCGGGTGGTGCACCGAGGCCAGTTACGACTGAGGTGGGTCATGGGATGGAACAATCCGCCGATCCCGTGGCGGGAACTGGAGCAGCGGCTCAGCGGGCCGGAGCGGGCCGCGCGGCGACAACGTCGTGACACGCCGCCGGATCCGGGCCCGGTCAGCCGGCGTCGACATCGCTACCGCGGGTCCCGTGAGCTGACGGGTCCGGTCGGGCCGGTCGTGCCGTACGCAGAGCTGCACTGCCACACCCACTACAGCTTCCTCGACGGGGCCAGTTCTCCGGACGCTCTGGTGGAGCAGGCGGTCCGGCTGGGCCTGTCCGGGTTGGCACTGACCGACCATGACGGTTTCGCCGGGGCTCCGCTGCTGGCCGAGACTGCCAAGTTCCATGCACAGAAGGGACAACCGCTGTCCACCGTGTACGGGGCAGAGCTCTCGTTGGGGTTGTCAGGACCGCAGAACGGGGTCGCCGACCCCGGAGGGAGCCATCTGCTGGTGTTGGCGATCGGGGTCGAGGGCTACCACCGGTTGTCGGCGGTGATGACCGAAGCCCATCTCAGGGGTGACGAGAAGGGTCGGCCCACGTACCTGCTCGACGAACTGGTCGACCACGGCCGGGGGCACTGGCTGGTGCTCACCGGATGTCGCAAGGGCTGGGTCCGCCAGGCGCTCGAGACCAGTGGTCGCGAAGCCGCCGGGGTGGAACTGGACCGCCTGGTGTCGCTGTTCGGTGCCGATGCGGTCAACGTCGAGCTGATCGACCACGGGTTGCCCTGTGACGACGAGACCAACGAGGTGCTGGCCCTGCTGGCTCGTGAGCGGGGCCTGCCGGTGGTGGCGACCAACAACGTCCACTACGCCCGACCGCAGGAGCATCGACTGGCCGATGCGATGGCGGCGGTCCGGGCCCGTCGTGGCCTGCCGGAGATGGACGGCTGGCTGCCTCCCTGGGGAGGGGCTTGCCTGCGGTCGGGAGCGGAGATGGAGCAGCGCTTCGGCCATCATCCGAGGGCGGTGGCCCGCAGTGTCGAGCTGGCCGAGATCGCTGCCTTCGACCTGCAGGCGGCGACACCGAAGCTGCCCAAGCACGGCATCCCGCCGGGACGGACCGCCCAGGAATGGCTGGAACACCTGGTGGAGCAGGGATTCCAGACCTCCTACGCCGGCCGCCCCCATGCCGAGGAGGCGCGGAAACGGATCGCCCATGAGTTGAAGGTGATCGGGGACAAGGACTTCGCCGGCTACTTCGTGATCGTCCACGACATCGTCGCCTTCGCCCGGTCCCGCGGGATCCTGTGCCAGGGCAGGGGATCGGCGGCCAGCTCTGCGGTCTGTTATGCCCTGGGGATCACCGCGATCGACTCGGTCTTCTACCGGTTGCCGTTCGAGCGCTTCATCTCGGTGCACCGTGACGACGAGCCCGACATCGATGTCGACTTCGACTCCGACCGACGGGAGGAGGTGATCCAGTGGGTCTACCAACGGTACGGCCGCCGCAATGCCGCCCAGGTCGCCAATGTGATCACCTACCGGCCTCGCAGTGCGATCCGCGATGCCGCCAAGGCGCTGGGCTTCTCCACCGGACAACAGGATGCGTGGTCCAAGCAGGTCGACTCCTGGTCCTCCACCCTCCGGCCCTCCGAGCACGAGCCCACGCCCCCCGAGCACGAGCCCACGCCCCCCGAGC
>DVLP01000423.1 GCA_018715445.1 Candidatus Avipropionibacterium avicola
TCAGTGCAGGTCGATCAGGGCTTGGTGGTGATGTGGACGTGGTTCTTGTGGTTCTGGTTGTCCGAGCCACGGTCGGCCATCGTGCGCCAGCCCTCTCCGGAGCGGGCCACGCTCCAGATCTTCTGGTCGAAGATGATGTACTCGACGCCCAGGCTGGCGGCGTTGGCCTTGGCCCAGTTGGCGATCTGCCATCCGAGCTGGTTGCTGGCCGCGCTCTTGTAGTTGCTGAGCATGATGTCGAGCGCACGACCGGAAGGGTGGTCGGGCAGGGAGTCCGGACGGACGCCGTTGTACCAGGTGATCTGCGGGTAACGGCTGTGGACCTGCACCAGAAGGGCCTTCGACCGTGAGGTCAGCCCCGACAGGCCGTTGCCGGCGATGCCGCTGATGTTGGTCCCCTTGGCGGGCTTGGTGCTGCTCAGGTAGGCCGCATTGACCCAGCGGATCGCTCCCTTGTAGACGATCTGGGCCACACCGTTCTTGGTCACACCGGTGACAGAGAGCTTCGTCCCGGTCGGCACGTCGCCGAGGTTCTTGAAGCTCGCCGTGGACGTGGTCCGGATCATCAGTGCCGTGGTGGCGTACCGCGTGCCGGTGGCCTTGGGCAGGTCGGCCGGGCTCGGGCCGGAGGAGGCCTTCGCCAGGTAGGCGGCATTGACCCAGCGGACCGCGCCGTTGTAGACGATCTGGGCGACGCCGTTCTTGGTGACGCCGGTGATCGACAGCTTGGTGCCCTTGGGGACGTCACCCAGGTTCTGGAAGTTCGCGGTGGAGTTGGTGCGGATCATCAGGGCGGTGGTCGCGACCCTGGTGCCGGTGACCTTGGGCAGGTTCGAGCCGGACCCTCCCGAGCCCCCGGACCGCAGGTACTGGGTGGCGACCCAGTACGAACCGCCGCTGTACTTGATCTCGGCGAACCCGTTCTTGTAGGCGCCGGTGGTGGTGACCTTGGTGCCGCTGCCGAGCACGGTGTAGACCCGGTACGAGGTGCTCGGTCCGGTGCGCACATTGAGCGCGGTGGTGGTCGCCATCGAGCCGGCCTTGCCCGACGCGGTCGTGGAGTCCGCCGACTTCGACGAGGCCTTCCCCGACCCCGCGACCCGGACGTACTGGCTGGAAACCCAAGCCCGCTTGCCATTCCACTTCACCGGGGTCCAACCGTTCTGCGACGGTCCGTCCGGCGTGATCAGCTGGCCGGGGTAGAGCCCGCCCAGCAGTTTGTAGTTCGTCCCCGGGCCGGAGCGGATGTTCACCGCGGTCCAGGTGGTCAGTTTGTCGGCATCTGCGTTGGCTGAGGGAACCACAGCCGTTGCGGCAATACCGGCCACCAGGCCGGCGGCGGCCACTGCGCCCACCAGACGCCGCAAAGGTTTTGCGGCACGCTTCGTCACAGCACTTGTCCTTCCCGACGGCCTTCCCGGACCGTCGCGAGAGTCACACCTCCTGGGATCGCTGCCTGGGCAACGATCGTGGGAGACACCTGTCGAGTTGTCCATCCGGCCCGCAACCTTCCCCGGTTGCTTCGTCGGCCCCCTCCGTACAGAGGGAAGTGACTGCCGCTGGCGACTCGAGTGCTGCTTTCCCCTCAGCACACGAATCACGTCAGTCACAACCGTCCCAGACGTGTCAGGACTCTAAACCGGCCCCAATGGTCACAGCAAGGTGTCGAACCGTTGATTTCGCTTCAATGTCGGGTAGTCGTGAAATGACAGGAAAGTAATTACAGCATTGGTATTCATGGAGCCGGATGCCTCGTACGATGGTGACCGTGTCCGTGGAGATGAGTGATGCCGAGTTCGACCGACACGTCGATGCTGCCCTCGATGCGGTACCGCCGGAGCTGGCCTCACTGGTCCGCAACTGCGTGGTCCTGGTCGAGCCCGAGCCCCCGATCGGCAGTCCTGGACTGTTGGGGTTGTACGAAGGGATTCCTTTGACAGAAAGAGATTCCTGGTACGGCGGCATCCTGCCGGACCGCATCCTCATCTTCCGAGGACCACTGATGCGCCACTGTCGCGACGAGGCCGAGCTGATCGACGAGATCCACATCACCGTGGTCCACGAGATCGCCCACCACTTCGGCATCGACGATGCCCGACTGCACGAGCTCGGCTACGCCTGACCGAACGCTCGGATGGTCCGGGACGGACTCAGGGGACCATCCGGGAGAAAAGGGTCGACCAGTGGTCGAGGGTGTCCACGGAAAGGGTGGCAGCCTCAACTGAGGAAAGGGATGACCGCCAGGGCAACCGCGCCGAGCCCGGTGGCCACGATCAGTGCGGTGAGCCACCCCGAGGAGCGTGCGTCGGGCAGCAGGTCTTCCCGATGCACCGCACGGACCACCCGCCAGTGACGACGTCGGGCGGTACGAGCGATGCCGGCCCCACACAGGATCGCCACGGCCGCCACCACGATCCCGACGACGGGATGGGTCTGGCCCACCATCCGGGCGACCACCAGTGAGCAGGCCGTGGCCGACAGTGCGGTCCGCTGCCAGGCCAACTTGGTGCGCTCCGGTTGGAGTCCGTGGTCCCAGATCTGCTGCTCCCACGGACGGTCCTCGGGTGTGGCGTCGCCGGCCTTGCGGATCACAGCACCAGGACCACCGTGATGACGGCCA
>DVLP01000424.1 GCA_018715445.1 Candidatus Avipropionibacterium avicola
GCGACCCAGATCCCCGGCTGGACCGGGCTGGAGCTCGCTGCGACCGTGGGTCGCTGGTTCGACTGCCCGGGGGCGGCCGGCAATGATGCCCATTACGCCGCCGTGGCCGAGCACTGGAAGGGCAACGCCCGCTTCGCCCGCGACATGGCCTTCCTGCTCACCGGGCACCGATCCGGCTTTGCCCTGATCATCGACGGACGCCTCCACGTCGGTCGCTCCGGTGCGGCCGGTGAGTTCGGCAACCTGGCCCACCTGCACGAGAATGAGGCGACCGAGCTGCTGGCCTCGGAGGGAATCACCCTGGCCGAGCTGCTCACCGCGGCGCAGGCCGGGGACGTCCGTGCCAATGACGTGGTCTCGCGCATGGCGCGCGGTGTTGCTCAGGGGACGGCCGTGCTGGCGATGGCGATCGACCCCGAGGTCGTCGTCCTGGGTGGACCCTTCGCCAAGGGCAATCCGCTGCTGCTCGACCGGGTGCGTGAGGAGCTGGTCGGACTGTGCATCAACCCGCCGGTCGTCGAGTTGTCCTGCCTGGGCGACGAAGCCGTCGCGCTCGGAGCCGCCCGGACCGCTCTGGACCTGGTGGAGTCCAGTGAGCGGATGTTCGGCTCGGCCGAGCTCAGTCCTCAGCCAGGGTGAGGATCTCGGCGCCCTGCGCCGTCGCGACCACCGAGTGCTCGAACTGGGCGACCCGGGAGCGGTCCTTGGTCACCACGGTCCAGCCGTCGTCCCACATCTGCCAGTCGTCGGAGCCCAGGGCGATCATCGGCTCGACGGTGAAGGTCATGCCCGGCTCGATCGCGGTGTCGTAGCGGGGCTCGTCGTAGTGCGGGATCACCAGTCCGGAGTGGAAACTGGTGTGCACGCCGTGGCCGGTGTAGTCACGGACCACGCTGTAGCCGAAGCGTTGCGCATAGCTCTCGATGACCCGGCCGATCACGTTCACCTGACGCCCCGGTCGGATCGCCCGGATGCCGCGCATCATGGCCTCGTGGGTGCGCTCGGTCAGCAGTCGTGACTCCTGGTCGACGTCACCGCAGAAGAAGGTGACGCAGGAGTCGCCGTGGACGCCGTCCAGGAAGACCGTGATGTCGATCTTGACCAGGTCGCCGTCCTCCAGGGGCCGGGTGTCAGGGATGCCGTGGCAGATCACCTCGTTGATCGAGGTGCACACCGCCTTGGGGAAGCCGCGGTAGCCGACCGTCGACGGGTAGGCGCCGTGGTCGCAGATGAAGGTGTGGGCGATCCGGTCCAACTGGTCGGTGGTGACGCCCGGCGCGATCGCCCGACCGACCTCCTGGATCGCTGCGGCCGACAGCTTGCCGGCTGCGCGCATCCGTTCGATCACGTCGGGGGTCTGGACGTGGGATCCCTTGTAGGGCTGGGGGGACAACTTGTCGACGTACTCGGGTCGGGCGATCCCGGAGGGGACCGGTCGGCGAGCAGTGACGGTGGCAGGACGGACGGGAGTCACGACCTCATCGTACGGCGGTGGAGCCGACCACCTCACCGGACTCGGTCTCGTCCACGGCGGCGCCGCCGTCATCGTCGCCCGCATCGGGATCCTCGTCCGCGGTGGCCGTACGGGTCGCGAGATGGCTGCGGATCGCGACCGTGATCGCGAACGCCCAGCCAGCGAGGAGCAGACCGTAGACGATCCAACGACCGGTCGCACCGAGTCCGCTCAGGGCGTCCAGGCCGAGCAGGGTCCGGGTGTTGGTGATGATGATCAGGCCGCCGGCCAAGGTGCCCAGTACCCGTGCCGGCAGGATGCGGACCAGGAAGGCCGCGATCGGTGCCGCGATCACGCCACCGATCAACAGCGCGAGCACCCACGCGTAGTTGATGCCCTGGGATCCCAGTGCCAGCAGGAATCCCAGGCTCGCGGCCAGGGCGACCAGGAACTCACTGGTGTCGATCGAGCCGATCGTGCGACGCGGCTCGATCCGACCGCTGGCCAACAGGGTCGGGGTGCCGACCGGGCCCCAGCCACCGCCGCCGGTGGCGTCGAGGAACCCGGCCACGATGCCCAGCGGGGCGAGGAATCGCCACCGCAGGGTGCGCCCGGGCTGGACGGGGCGCAGTCCCCGCAGGGTGAAGCGGATGACGATGTAGGTGCCCAGGGTCAGCAGCACGACGGCCATCAGCGGCTTGGCGATCTCGGTGTCGAGCGAGCTGAGCACGGTGGCGCCGGCGAATGCGCCGACCGCGCCCGGCACGCCGATCCGGAGCACGACCTTCCAGTCCACGTTGCCGAATCGCCAGTGGGAGATCCCCGAGACCAGGGTGGTGCCGATCTCGGCGAGGTGCACCGTGGCCGAGGCGGCGGCCGGGTTCGCTCCAATCGCCAGCAGCAGGGTGGTGGTCGTCACTCCGTACGCCATCCCGAGCGAGCCGTCCACCAGTTGTGCCGCGAGCCCGACCAGGGCGATCAGGACGAGGGTTCTCATGGGGGTCTCCTTGAAAATTCAATCGCTAATAGCTACGGATAATGTAGGAATTGAAGGGAATGGTGTCCAGTGTGGTCCGCATCATGGACAGGGGTCGAGGTGGGATGATGGGCGCGTGGACATCTCCGCCCGCACCGAGTACGCGATTCGCGCCGTGTTGATCCTGGCTCGCGCCCAGGGTGACGGTGTCGACCCCGTCCCGGCCGATGAGTTGGCGACCGAGCAGGGCCTGCCCCGCAAGTTCCTCGAGGCGATCCTGGCCGACCTGCGCCGCGGCGGTGTCGTCAGCAGTCAGCGCGGGGCCTCGGGTGGCTACCGGTTGTCCCGTCCCGCCGAGCAGATCTCGATCGGTGCGATCTTCCGCGCCGTCGACGGCCCGCTGGCCGAGGTCCGGGGGCTCCGGCCGCACGAGACGACCTACCAGGGCGTCGCCGAGCACCTGCCGACCTTGTGGGTCGCGGTCCGGGCGAGCCTGCGTGAGGTGCTCGACACCGTCACCGTGGCCCAACTGCTCCAGGGTGATTTTCCCGACCCGGTGCCGCGGCTGTTGGAGGCCCCCGACGCCTGGGTGAACCGATGAGCCTGGGTGAACCGATGACCTGCCACCGGCGAGCGATTGTCGTGGTGGCCCGACGAGGAGGACACGATGGCTGAGATCCAGTACTACTACTGCCTGACCCACCAGGTGGTCGAGCCCAGTGACCAGGGCTGCCGTGCGGTGGACCGGCTCGGTCCCTATCCCGATCGTGCGGCCGCCGAGCAGGCCCTCGACCGGGTCGCCGATCGCAACGACGAGTGGGAGAACGACCCCAACTGGAACGATCCGGACGACGACGAGGACTAACCTGCGTCAGTCGACGGCCAGGCTCGCGATCGTCTCGTCCAAGGTCGTGTACTGGTCCTGGTGGCCCAGGGTCGCCTCGCCCACGAAGAAACTGAGGCCGTCGCCGGTGTCGACCACGATGACCTCGAGGACGCTGCCCTCGACATCGCCGTAGTCGTTGACCCTGACCTCACCCCGGACCGACCAGCCGTCGTGGCCGCTGATGCTGACCTGCTTCGAGTGCACGTCGGTCCGGCCCTGGAAGCCTGAGAAGAAGCTCGAGCTGGCCAGACACGACAGGATCGCCTCCGCCGAGGCATGGGGCTCGCTGAACCCGTCCTCGGGGTCCAGTGCCCCGACGGTCAACTGGCTGAACCAGCTGCCGGTGACGTCGAGTGCCTGACCGTCGACGTCGTAGCCGAAGAACATCACCTGCTGCAGCAGACCCGCTCGGCCGTACCACGGGTCCGGAGCGGGGGCGAAGGACAACTGCCCGCCGTGGATGCGGCCGTCCTCGGGATGGTCGGCCCGTTCGCCGGCGCGGGGACTGCGGGGGCAGTCCACCACTGGTGGTGGGGTCGACGGAGCGGTCGGCGGCGGTGTGGACGACGGTTCGGTCGGCGTCGGGGTCGGGGTGTCGGACGGGGAGCTGTCGTCCCACGGCGTGATCGTCGAGTCCAGGGTCGGTGGGTTGTCGGTGATGTCACGCGGCTTGTCCGGTGTCACGACCGTCGCGATGATGATCGCGCCGGCCACCACGGCCACCAGGGCGAGCACCAGCCAGGGCCAGATCGGTCGACGCTTCTGTGGACCGGGCGGCCCACCCGGCTCGGGTCCGCCAACGCCGGCGGAGTTGTCGGCGCGGGTCTGGGTGGTCCACTGCTGCCCGTCGTACCAGCGCAGTCGACCGGGCTCACCGCCCGGATCGGGGTACCAGCCCGCTTGACTCACCGTGTCCTCCGACCCGTGCCCACGAGTCCCGGTGCGCGGGTGCGCCCTCGACGTGGGAGAGATCGCCAGCCTACGACCTGGACGGGCCGTCATCGGGGCCACGGTCGGGGTGCGAGCGATCACCAGCGTGTAACACCGCTGTTACATCGCAGGCGGCAGACTGGGGGCCATGAGCAAGCAGACCGAGTTCGTGCTGCGCACCCTGGAGGAGCGTGACGTCCGGTTCATCCGGATGTGGTTCACCGATGTGCTGGGTGTGTTGAAATCCGTCGCGATCGCCCCGGCCGAGCTCGAGGGCGCCTTCGCCGAGGGGATCGGGTTCGACGGGTCCGCGATCGAGGGGTTCGCCCGGGTCTACGAGTCCGACATGTTGGCCATGCCGGATCCGTCGACCTTCCAGGTGCTGCCCTGGCGGGACGTGTCCCCGGCCACCGGGCGGATGTTCTGCGACATCCTGATGCCCGACGGGTCCCCGTCCTTCGCCGATCCCCGCCATGTGCTCAAGCGGGCCCTGGAGCGGGCCGGCGACCTGGGCTTCACCTTCTACACCCACCCCGAGGTGGAGTTCTACCTGTTCCAGCAGCCAGTGCCGACCGAGGCGCCGCCGATCCCGGTCGACTCGTCGGGCTACTTCGACCACACCCCGCAGAGCATCGGCAGTGAGTTCCGTCGCCAGGCGATCACGATGCTCGAGCAGATGGGGATCTCGGTCGAGTTCTCCCATCACGAGGGTGGCCCCGGCCAGCAGGAGATCGACCTGCGTTATGCCGATGCGTTGACGATGGCCGATGCGATCATGACCTTCCGCGTGGTGGTCAAGGAGGTCGCGCTCACCCAGGGCATCCACGCCTCGTTCATGCCGAAGCCGTTCACCGAGCACCCCGGCTCGGGGATGCACACCCACGTCTCGCTGTTCGAGGGCGACACCAATGCCTTCTACGACGCCAGCGACGAGTACCACCTGTCGCAGACGGCCAAGCACTTCATCGCCGGGATCCTGAAGCACTCCGCCGAGATCACCGCGGTCACCAACCAGTGGGTGAACTCGTACAAGCGCCTGGTGGTCGGGGCCGAGGCCCCCAGCTACATCTGCTGGGGACGCAACAACCGCTCGGCGCTGGTGCGGGTGCCGATGTACAAGCCCAACAAGCCGGCCTCGACGCGGGTCGAGCTGCGCTCCATCGACGCCGCCTGCAACCCCTACCTGGCCTTTGCGCTGATCCTCTCGGCCGGGTTGGCCGGGATCGAGGGGGAGTACGAGCTGCCCCGGGAGGCCGAGGACGACGTCTGGGCGCTCACCGATCGCGAACGGCGCGCGCTGGGGATCGAGCCGCTGCCGCGCAACCTCGACGAGGCCATCCGCGCCATGGAGGAGTCCGAGCTGGTGGCCGACACCCTCGGCGACCACGTCTACGACTTCTTCCTGCGCAACAAGCGTGCCGAGTTCGACGAGTACCGTGCCCAAGTCACCCCGTACGAGCTGAAGACCAGCCTGCTGCGCCTCTGACCCCCGAGCCCGTCGAGGGGATCACCACAGCGGCAACAACGTGCTCAGGTCCGCCCGGGTGCCCGATGCGCTGACCGTGCCGCCGGCGACGGCCTCGCTCCAACCGATCCGTCCGGTCGCCAGCCGCCAGAAGGTGGGC
>DVLP01000042.1 GCA_018715445.1 Candidatus Avipropionibacterium avicola
GGCGCCGAGCTCAGCATCAATGCCCTCGACAGCACGCAGTACACCCAGAAGTTCCAGACCGCGACCGCCGGTGACCAACTCGCCGAGATCACCCAGATCGTGCAGGTCCCCCAGCTGCCGAAGCTGCTGGAGAAGATGTTCACCGACCTGACGCCGTACCTGTCGGGTGACAACATCGCCAAGTATCCGAACCTGGCGGCGACGCCGTCGCAGGCCTGGGACATGTGCATCGTCAACGGTCGGATCTGGGGAGTCACCAACCCGCGGATCGTCGCCGGCACGGTACCGATGACCCGGGGCGACATCCTTGCCGACAAGGGCATCGACCTGATGCCCGAACTCAACAGCGGCGAGGACTTCCTCGACCTGTGCCGCGAGGTGACCGATCGTGACGCCGGCATCTTCGCCATCGGGCAGATCCCTCAGGACTGGACCCTGCCGATGATCCTGGAGTCCCTGGGCGGGCCCAACGGCTGGCTGGTCAGCGACGGCACCTGGACCTCCAAGTACGAGACGCCGGAGTACGAGCGGGCGCTCGAGATCGTCACCCAGATGTACGGCGAGGGGCTCTTCCATCCGAACACCTACTCGGATCTGAGCTCCACGGCCGTCTGGTTCGACGGCGGAGCCACCACGATCTTCGCCCAGAACTTCTCGTCCTGGCAGACCCGCTCGGGGACCGACGCGAAGCCGTACGACTATCCCTGCGGTGCGGTCGTGATGCCGCAGTGGGAGGGCGGCGGACCCGCAGCCAAGCACCTCGGCGTGCCCGGTTACGGCGACCCGGTCGGCCTGCGGCTGACCGACGACGAGAACCGGATCGACGAGTTGCTCCGGGTCGCGGACTACTTCGCCTCGCCGTTCGGGACCGAGGAGTACCTCAAGGTGGCCTACGGTGTCGCCGATCGGCACTACACCTTGAAGGACGGACAGGTGCAGGCCGTGGCGGACGCGCCGAACGAGACGGTCCCGGGCCCGAACTACTTCGGCTCGATGAGTGCGAGCAACCTCTACTCGGCGACCGGTGGCGACAACACCCGCCAGTTGTTCGACTACTGCGAGCAGCTGATCCCCGAAGGCGTACGGGATCCCTCGATCGGCAAGTTCTCCGACACCCAGGCCAGCAAGGGATCGGCCGCCGACAAGAAACTCAACGACATCCAGGGCGACATCATCCAGGGCCGGGCGAAGCTGTCGGAGTGGCCGGATGCGGTCAAGCAGTGGAAGGCCGCAGCCGGGGACAAGATCGCCGAGGAGTACGCCTCGCAGGAGTGATCCTTCGAGAGGGCTGGCCCCTCGACGAGCTCGGTGTGCGTTCTTGGCCCCTCGACGAGCTCGGGGGGCGTTGCCCCTCGACGGGCTCGGGGGGCGAGCTCGGGGGCGTGGGTCAGGCGTTGTCGCGGAGCCGCTGCAGCCAGTCGCGCGCCTCGGCGAAGTCGGCATTGGCGTTGTGCTCGGCGACCTCGTTGGGTCGCCGGTCGGCGCGCGGATAGGAGCCGAGGAAGCGGACCCGCTTGCAGATCCGGTGCAGCCCGGTCAGGGCCTCGCCCATCCGTTCGTCGAGCAGGTGCCCCTCCGCGTCCACGCTGAAGCAGTAGTTGCCCAGCGCGGTCTTGGTGGGGCGGGACTCGATGCGCGTCAGGTTGATGCCGCGGCTGGCGAACTGGTCGAGGATCTCCAGCAGGGCACCGGAGCGGTCGTCACGCTGGTAGAGCACCAGGGTCGTCTTGTCGGCACCGGTCGGCTCGGGCACGGCGGTGTCGTGACGGCGTACCACCACGAAGCGGGTCTCGGCCCCGCGGTTGTCAGCGATCCCGTCGTGCAGCACCGCCAGACCGTGCAGTTGCGCGGCCACGGCAGCACAGACGGCGACCCGACCGGGCTCGGTGTCGGCAGCGATGGCTGCGGCCGCTCCGGCAGTGGAGCCGGCATGGCGCACCGCGACCCCGGGCAGGTGCTGGGCCAACCATCCGCGAACCTGGGCGTCGGCGACCGGATGGGTGACGACCTCGCTCACCTGCTCGAGCGGGACCGGGTGGCGGGCACAGAGCACGAACTCCACCGGCAGGGTGACCTCGGCGGTGATCATCAGGCCCTCGGCGGCGGCGAGGTGGTCCAGGGTGGCCGAGACACCGCCCTCGATCGAGTTCTCGATGGGGACCAACGCGGCCTCAACCTGGCCTTCGACGACAGCGTCGATGGTGGTCAACACGTCGGGGTACGGCGTCGCCTCGCCCCCGTGCCCGATCTTCACCAGGGCCTGATGGGTGAACGTCCCCTCCGGGCCCAGGAATCCGAATCGTTGACCGGCCGGACCGGTACGTCGGGTCGTGGTGCGGTCGTCCGCAGCAGAGCTGGTCACCCGGTCACTGTAGTGGGACGGACCATTGACACCGTACGCGGCACGTTCTACGTTCGTTGACCAAGGAAATACGGACCGTCCTATACAGCCTCCCATTGGCGTCCTGAACCCAAGGGGCTCCACGAAGGAATCAACGATGACCACTCCGTCCCCGACCCACGACCCGATCCCCACCGGCCCCCGAGGCCTGGTCCACCGAGCAGTGTCGCGACGCTCGGTGCTCCAGGTCTCCGGCGTCGCCGCACTGGCCACCGGCGCCGGCTTCCTGAGCGAACGCCCTGCCCACGCTGCCACCGCGAACAGCCTGCTGGTCGGCGGCGAGGGGTCGGTGAAGGCCTTCGGCCGTACCACGATGCCCGAGGTCAGCGGTGACTTCCGGGTCAGCTTCGACTACTTCTGGCCCGAGGGATCGATGAGCTCCTTCGTGGTCTTCTCCTCCTTCGACGGCGACTACCACGGGCCGCAGCTGCTGCAGACCGAGGACCGCCTGACCGTGAAGGTCGGTGAGGACGCCCAGCGCCTCGACGACGCGCTGGCCCCTGACCAGTGGCACCGTTTCGTGCTGGAGTTCGATGCCGACGGGTTCGTGACGATCTTCGTCGACGGAGTGCGGCAGAGCTGCGAGGGCACCCACACCTTTGCGATCGATCCCGACGACACCTACACCCACTACGGCTACCTCGGCGACCTGTCCTCGGCCGGCTACAACGGCACCGCCTTCTTCGACAACATCGAGGTCGTCTCGGACGGCGAGGTCACCTTCAGCCAGACCTTCGACAACGGCAAGGCCCCCGACTGGACCCAGATCAGCACCGGCGGCGCCGGAGTCTTCGCCCTGGCCGACCCGGCCAAGGACGCCGAGGTGGTGACCATCTCCTCGTACGAGATCGAGGCCGACCCGGCGATCGTCGGGGCCGAGACGACCATTCGGGTCGCTGGGCTGGGTGACGACGACCGTACGGCTTGGGTCGACGCCGACACCGTCGAGCTGAGCGCCGATCCGGATCTGCTGGAGATCACGGCCGCGGCCGGTGGCTACTTCACGGTGAAGGGCACGAAGGTGGGCACGGCCAGCCTGACCGCCACCGTACCGGCCGAGGACGGCACTGCCACCGTGACCGGGAAGGTCTCGGTCGGCACCGGCGCCGAGCCCGAGGAGTTGCAGGTCACCGCCCCGCTCTCGCCGACCTTCGTCGGCGACCACATGTCCCTGCGGCGCGTGGTGCGCTCGCGCAGCGGTGATCTGATCGACAACGCCGACCTCGCCTGGGAGTGGGAGATCGAGCCGGCCGATGTCGCCACCGTCGACGAGGATGCGATCCTGCACGCCGCTCGCCCGGGCGAGATCACCATCACCGTGACGGCCTCCGCCGGCGAGCATGCGGTCAGCGACACCCTCGAGTTGGAGGTCGCCGCCCTCGAGACGGTGAAGAAGCGGTCCACGTACTACACCGACGAACGACGGGCCCAGGCGCTGGCCAACATCGAGGAGCTGGACTGGGCGGCCGCGACCCGCGATGCCGCGGTCGAATCGGCTGCGCCCTATCTCGACAAGGATCTGGCCGACCTGTGGGCCCTGGTCACCTCCCAGCACATCGCCCGCAGTTACGCCTACAGCAGCAACGAACAACTGGGATGTCTCAACTGTGGCACCGATGTCCACGACCACGGGCAGTACCCCTACACCGCCGATGTGTGGAACAAGCCCTGGAAGGTGACCTGCCCGAGCTGCTCGTACGAGTTCCCCACCAACGACTTCGCGGCCTACTACGCCGGCGGCATCGACGAGTACGGATTCTTCGACGAGGACCTCGCCAAGGCCCACGACGACGCCCTGGTCGCCGACGGCGGGACGAGCAACCTGGTCAACGTGCTGTATCCCGACAAGGGCGAGGACTGGGGCATCGACAACGGTGCCGGGATCATGATGGACAACGGGGTGCGGTTCACCCCGATCGCCTACTACACCCACTGGAAGCTGTGGCACGACGGCGAGCTGGCGCGCGCGGTCACGGCCCTGCGCGATGCCTATGTCTACACCGGTGACGCGAAGTACGCCGCGGTCGGGATCGTCCTGGTCGACCGGGTCGCCGACGCCTACCCGTCGCTCGACCTGGATCGGTGGACCTATCCGGACGGCTACCTCAACAGCAACGGCAACTCCAGCCGCGGCAAGGTGATCGGCTCGATCTGGGAGACCGGGCTGATCCGCAACTGGATCCTGGCCTTCGACGCCTTCTATCCGGAGCTGGTCGCCAGCAACCCTGCCCCGGAAGTCACCGAAGCACTGCAGTTCCTCGACGGCGCCTCCCTGTTGATGGACAAGACCAACCCGCAACGGATCCTGCGCAACATCGAGGACGGCATCCTGCGTGAGATCCTGCCGGCCGTGCAACGCGGAGAGATCCGTGGCAACAACGGCATGCACCAGGCCACCCTGGCCCTGGCCGGCGTCGTGCTGGACCACCTGCCCGAGACCCAGGAGATCCTGGACTTCACCTATGCGACCGGCACGGCCGGGGCCACCGAGGTGACCGGCGGCAACCTGTCGAGCACCTTCATCGACCAGGTCGACCGGGACGGCAACGGCAACGAGGCCGCCCCCGGCTACAACGCCTTGTGGCTCGGCAGCTTCACGACCACCGCCGACTACCTCGACGGTTACCGGCTCGAGGGGCTGGACGAGTACGACCTCTACAGCAATCCGAAGTACCTCAAGATGTTCGAGGGCATCTACCCGTTGACCATGCTGGGGTCGTACACCCCGACGATCGGCGACACCGGCTCGACCGGCAACCCGCTGCTCAGCATGACCAATGCGCACATGATCAAGGCGTTCACCAAGACCGAGCGTCCGATCTTCGCCCAGGTGCTGCACGCGATCAACGGCAACTCCACCTCCGGGCTGCGTCTGGGGATCCTGGACGCCGACCCGGACGGGTTGGCCGACCAGGTCCAGGCCGTGGTCGACGAGCACGGGCCGTGGCAGGAACCGACCCGGATGCTCACCGGGTACGGCTTCGCAGCCCTGCGCGACGGGGAGCCGCCCGCCCCGCAGGAGTACACCGGCCTGCAGTTGGACTTCTCGTCGATGCAGGTCATCGACCAGACCAAGCCGACGAAGTTCTTCGACACCAACGGCACGGTGCAGTTCGAGGCCACCACCGTCGGGGATGCGGTGACCTTCGGCTTCAACCTCACCACCGCGGTCACCGACACCCTCACTCTGGGGCTGTGGACCGCCAACAGCTACGGCGTCTACGAGATCACGCTGGACGGTGAGGTGATCGCCGAGGAGTTCTCCTTCGCCGGCTCGGGGGCGACCAACCGGGAGTTCGGCGAGGTCGCCCTCGGCCCGGGCGACCACACGATCGGTTTCACCCTGGTGGAGGCGAGCCCCGGCGCGAAGTGTGGCCTGCGGACCCTGTCGGTCGGCGAGCCGAGTGGTCCGGTCGACCACGGCACCCAGCGGGGGTCCACCCTGTACTTCGGGCGCAACACCGGCCACGGCCACCGCGACACCCTCACCATCGACCACTTCGCCCACGGCATGGATCTGCTGCCCGACATGGGATATCCGCGCTATGCGAACGCGATCGACATGCACCGCAAGTCGTTGGTGCTCAACACGATCAGCCACAACACCGTGGTGGTCGACGAGAAGCAGCAGGGCAATGTGGTGGTGGGCAACCCGGTCCACTTCGACACCACCGGCGACGTCCAGGTGGTCGAGGTGGATGCCTCGGCCGCCTACTCGCAGACCTCGCGCTACCACCGCACGCTGGTCCAGGTCCGTATCGACGAGCTGAACTCGTACCTGGTCGACCTGTTCCGGGTGACCGGCGGATCCAAGCACCTCTACAGCTTCCACGCCATGGAGGCCGAGGAGGTCGCCACCGACGGGGTCACCCTGACGCCCCAGCAGAATGCCGACGGTGACTACGTCGGCAGCTACGCCGGGGCCAATGTCGCCTACGACGACACGGTGGAGGACCCGACCGGGTTCAGCTACTTCTACGACGTCGACCGCAACACCTCCGGCGGCTCGGACTTCTCGATCACTTGGCAGAACCTGGTCGACACCTGGAACGTCAACCAGGGCGGCGTCGGCGAGCCGACCGATGTCAGTGTGCGGATCAGCCTGCTGGGCGAGTTCGCCGACGTCGCGTTGGCGAACTGTGAGCCACCGCAGAACAAGCCCGGCAACCCGGAGTCGCTGCGCTACCTGTTGGCCAGCTCGACGCCGAAGGACGACTCGTCGGTCTTCACCGGCGTGATCGAGGCCTTCCGTGCCGACAACCCGGCGGTCCAGGCGGTCACCGCGCTCGCCGTGACCACTCCCGACGGCGACGAGGTGTCGACCATGGACGTCCGCGCGGTGCGGGTCGAGCTGGCCGACGGCCGCATCGACACTGTCGTGCACGCTCTTGATCCCACGCAGGTCTACCTGGTCGACGGGCACCGGTTCAGCGGTCGTCTCGGCGTCCTGGTCACCCGGGCCGACACCGATGATGTCGTCCGTCTCTTCGACGGCACCGAGTTCGGTCCGTCGGTCTACGGCGAGATGGATGCCCTGACCGGCACGGTCACCGACTTCACCACCGAGCTCAGCCAGGACAACTCCGTCACGGTGGAGATCGACGCGGAGCGTGCCGGTCTGGTCGAGCTGGACTCCTTGGTGGGGCGCTACCTGTTCGCCGAGGACGACGGCAAGCGCAATGCGGTCTATCGGATCGAGGGCATCGAGTCGTCCTCGGCCACCGAAGCGGTGATCTCGCTGGGGACCGTGTCGCCGATCCGCGGGCACGTCGACCCCCAGGATCCCGAGCAGGGTTACGTCTTCGACCTCGCCAAGGACCGCAGCTGGCGGATCCCACTGCGCATCACCGACCCGACCGACCCGCAGGCCCGGCTGTCCACCCTCGCAGACCAGTACGCCGACGAGCTCGCCGCGGCCGGGGCCCGCCGGGTGCCGACCCTGGTCGACATCGCGGCCCGCCACGCCACGGCCGGTCGGACCGCCGATGCCGTGGCGGCGCTGGAGCAGGTCGCCGAGCTGCTGGACAGCGACGCCGTGACCAACCGGGTGGGTGCTGCCGCGGCCGGCTGGCTGCGGGAGACGACTGCAGGATGGCTGCGACAGTTGGGCTGATCGTGACCCGGTAAGGTGCCGAACGTGCCAGCCGAGTCGAGACCCGACCCCGATCCGCCAGCGCCCGGCGCCGATGCGTCAGGCGATCCGTGGGCACGGTTGGACTTCGACCGTGCCCGCCGTACCGGCGACCCCGAGGTGGTCTTCGGCAGCGGCAAGACCCCTGATCAGGTCGTCCAGCTGCTGACGGAGCTGCATGCGGCCCATCCCGGGCGTGCAGTGCTGGCCACCCGGCTGGACGAAGCCACCCGCGCCCTGGTCGCCGAGCGGCTGCCGGCTGCGTCGGTGGACCCGGTGGCACGGACCGCAACACTGGGCCCGATGCCGACCCCGTCGGGAACGGTGGCGGTGATCGCGGCCGGCACCTCCGACCAGGACGTGGCCGCCGAGGTCGCGGTCACCGTGGCCTGCTTCGGGTCGCGGGTGCAACGCATCAACGACGTCGGGGTGGCAGGGATCCACCGCCTGCTCGACGCCAAACCGGAGTTCGACTCCGCCGATGCCCTGGTCGTGGTGGCCGGGATGGAGGGCGCCCTGCCGTCGGTGGTGGCCGGACTCACCGGTACGCCGTTGGTCGCGGTACCGACCTCGGTCGGGTACGGCGCCAGCTTCGGCGGCCTCTCCGCCCTGCTGGCGATGCTGAACTCCTGCGCCCCCGGCGTCGTGGTCACCAACATCGACGGCGGCTTCACCGCCGGGGTCCATGCCGCTCGGATCGCCCGCACCGCCCACCACCCGGAGGAGACCCGATGACCCGTACGGCCTGGCTCGACTGCAGCGCCGGGGTCGCCGGCGACATGCTGCTCGCCG
>DVLP01000425.1 GCA_018715445.1 Candidatus Avipropionibacterium avicola
ACGACCCCCGAGCCCGTCGAGGGGCAGCCCGGCCCCACCGATCCCGCCGATCCACCGGCGGTCCGCACACTGCCGGAAAGGACTGCACACGCCCGTGCTGGAACGCACCTCTCCGGGGCCTTGGTGACCCACAACGGCGTATGCGGACCCGGACGGGTGGCGGCACCTGCAGGGCACGGGTCAGCCGAGCAGCAGGTGTCCGGCGACCAGGATGGCGGCGGGCAGGGCGACCAGACCGGCCGCGAGCAGGCAGGTGAGGGTGGCCAGCAGCGGCCGGTGGGCATGGAGCCGGGACAGCCGACTGACCCGTTCGAGCACCATCGGTCCGGCTCCCAGGGCAGCGGCGGGGGTGCGTGTGCCGGCGAGTTCGGTGAGGGCTCGCGCCAGCGGCAGACGACCCACCTCGCGGATCGCATGGTCGTCGGCCATCATCTCCACCAGCAGCCGGCTCTCGGTCAGGGGCAACTCGCTGCGGATCAGCACCGGGAAGGCCCGGTGCAGCGCACCGAAGGTGTCGAGCACGATGTCGTGGCGGGCCCGCAGGTGGGCGCGCTCGTGGGCCAGCACTGCGTCGAACTCGTCGGCGGTCAGGGTCTCGACCGTCCCGCGGCTCACCACGACCCGTGACTTCAGCAGCCCCGGCAGGCAATACGCGACGGGTTCGTCATGGGCGAGCACCCAGTGGGTGTGACCGCGACCGGGATCGGTCTCGGCACTGGCCACCAGGTCGACCAGCTCGCGGTGGGTACGGCGTCGCAGACCGGAGCGGCGCAACTCCTTCAGCCCGAACCAGACCAGCCGGGCCACCACGTGTCCGATGAACAGCAACAGTGCGACGGTGACGATCCACCGTACGGGCTCGGCGACCTCCGGCAGGTTGTGCAGCAGCACCACCCCGGCCCCGATCACGGCGACGAGGGCGGCGACCGCACCGGCCTGCCACAGCACGATGGCGCTGCGCGGCACCTGGTGCAGCCAGTCCCACCGCGCCACCCACAGTGGACCCGGCCCTGCCAGCACGACGGCCAGCACGACCAGGACCAACGCGGTGGTCATGAAGCCGCTCGCCGCTTCCGGGGGCGGCCCGGGTCGGGGGTCTGCTCCAGGTCGGCCAAGGCCTTGCGCAACATCTCGGCCTCGTCGGGACTGACCTTCTCGACGAAGGCGACCAATGCGGCCGAGCGGTCCTCGGGATCGTCGTTGAGCGCGGAGTGCATGGCTTCGGCGGTGAGTTCCTCGCGCGCCTGCGCAGCGGTGTAGAGCCAGGCACGCCCGTCCAGTTCCCGGGCAGCCAGGCCCTTGCCGGACAGGCGGACCAGGACGGTCATCACGGTGGTGTAGGCGAGGTCGCGGTCATCGCTCAGCGCGGCATGGACCTGCCGGACCGACAGCGGCTCGCTGCTGGCCCACAGCACATCCATCACGCTGCGTTCCAGTTCTCCCAGCCCAGCCATCCCGATCCCCCTGCCCCTGTGTGTACGACATCTCATCGTACTACACGCCTCGTACGCCGCCTCGTAGTACGCAGTTCGTAGTACGCACGTGCATAGTACGACACAGAGTAGTACTGTGGCGTCATGAGCGTCGAGACCCTCTCCCGATGGCAGTTCGGCATCACGACCGTCTATCACTTCTTCTTCGTCCCGATCACCATCGGGATGTCGGTGCTGGTCGCGATCATGCAGACCCTGTGGGTCCGGACCAACAACGAGCGTTACCTCAAGCTCACCAAGTTCTACGGCAAGTTGTTCCTGATCAACTTCGCACTCGGTGTGGCGACCGGCATCGTCCAGGAGTTCCAGTTCGGGATGAACTGGTCGGAGTACTCGCGCTTCGTCGGCGACATCTTCGGCGCCCCGTTGGCCCTGGAGGGCCTGCTCGCCTTCTTCCTCGAGTCGACCTTCCTGGGCCTGTGGATCTTCGGTTGGGACCGGATCCCCCGCAAGCTGCACCTGATGGCGATCTGGTTGGCCGCGATCGGGACCTGGCTGAGCGCCATCTTCATCCTGGCAGCGAACTCGTGGATGCAGAACCCGGTCGGCTTCACCGTCAATGCCGAGCGTGGACGCGCCGAGCTCACCGACTTCGGCGCCGTGCTGACCAACCCGGTGCTGCTGGTGACCTTCCCCCACCAGATCATGGCCTGCCTGATGACGGCCGGCGCCCTGGTGGCCGCGATCGCCGGCTGGCACATGTGGCGGATCGCCCGTGCCGACCGGGACTCCAGCCCTGAGCAGGTCGAGGAGGTCGCCACCCATCGGTGGGCCCTGCGCTTCGGCGCCGTGGTGATGCTGATCGCCGGTCTCGGCGTGGTCATCTCGGGAGACCTGCAGGGCAAGGTGATGTACGAGGTCCAGCCGATGAAGATGGCTGCCGCCGAGGCCCTGTACGAGAGTGAGTCGCCGGCAGCGTTCTCGCTGTTCACCATCGGGACCCTGGACGGCAGCGAGGAGATCTTCTCGGTCAAGGCCACCCACATCCTGTCCTTCCTGGCGACCGGCACCCTCGACGGGGAGGTGGTCGGCATCAACCCGCTGAACGAGGAGTACCGCGAGCTCTACCACGCCCAGCTGGCCGAGATCTACGGCCCCGAGGTGGTGGACCAGATGCCGGCCTTCAACCCCAACATTGCCGTCACCTACTGGAGCTTCCGGGCGATGATGGGTCTCGGGATCGCCTGCATGCTCATCGGGCTGGCCGCCCTCTGGTTCACCCGCAAGGGCAAGCTGCCCCCGACCTCGCGGTTGTGGCTGCCGTTGATGGTCGCGTTCCCACTGGCCCCACTGCTGGCGAACTCCTTCGGCTGGATCTTCACCGAGATGGGACGCCAGCCCTGGCTGGTGTTCGGGCTGATGCCGACCTTCACCGGCGTCTCCCCCGGCACGTCGATGGCCGACATCATCATCTCGCTGTCGGTCTTCACCGTGATCTACGGCGTGCTCGGCGTGATCGAGGTCCGCCTGCTGCTGAAGTACATCCGCGCCGGACTGCCGGACGTCTCCGCCGCCGAGCCCTCCGGGGACTCGGAGGACGAGCCGTTGAGCTTCGCGTACTGAGAGGACGATCCCGATGATGACGCTCATTGCGATGGACGTGACGGCGGCGCCGTCGACGCTGCAAGTCGTGTGGTTCTGCCTGGTCGCCGTGCTCTTCCTGGGCTACTTCGTCCTGGAGGGCTTCGACTTCGGTGTCGGCATGTTGTTGCCGGTCCTGGCTCGGGACGAGAAGGAGCGCCGGGTCATGATCAACACGATCGGCCCGGTGTGGGACGGCAACGAGGTCTGGGTGCTGGTCGCCGGCGGGGCGATGTTCGCCGCCTTCCCGGAGTGGTACGCGACCTTGTTCAGCGGGTTCTACCTGCCCCTGTTGCTGATCCTGGTCGGGCTGATCGTCCGGGCCGTGGCCTTCGAGTACCGCAGCAAGCGCGACGACCCGCTGTGGCGGCGCCGTTGGGACTGGTGCATCATCGCCGGCTCGGTGCTGCCCGCCCTGTTGTGGGGCGTCGCCTTCGGCAACATCGTGCGCGGGGTGCCGCTCGACGCCGACCACAACTACACCGGGACGCTGCTCACCCTGCTCAATCCCTTTGCCCTGTTGGCCGGTCTGGTGACGGTCGGGCTCTTCGTCACTCACGGTGCGGTGTTCATCGCCCTGAAGACCCTGGGCGACATCCGCGGACGAGCACGCAGTCTCGCGGGCCGGGTCGGGCTGGTGACCCTGGTCCTGCTGGCCGGGCTGGCCGCCTGGCACAACCTGGCCTTCGCCAACACTGCCCTGGTGTGGGCGCCGACCGCGGTCGCTGCGATCGGTCTGGTCGCTGGTCTGCTGGCGAACCGCGCCGGCCGGGAGGGATGGGCCTTCGTCGGCTCAGCCCTGGCCATCGCCGGTCTGGTGGTCACGCTCTTCCTCGGCCTGTTCCCCGATGTGATGCCGGCCAGCAACGATCCGGCCCACAGCCTCACCGTCGTCAATGCCTCGTCGACACCGACGACGCTGACGATCATGACGTGGGCGGCCGCCATCGCCACCCCGATCGTGCTGGCCTACCAGGGATGGACCTACTGGATCTTCCGCAAGCGGATCGGCGTCCAGCACATGCCCGATCCGACCCCGGAGTCCGCCGAATCCACCCCCGGCACCGAACACTCCCCGTCGACGGACCACAACGCGGAACGCTCCCCGAGCTCGTCGAGGGGCTGACCATGGCCGCCCCGATCGATCCCCGTCTGCTGCGGCGCTCGGCGGCCACCCGCGGCTATCTGATCGCGACGGTGGCCGTCGGACTCGCCCAGACCGCCGCCCTGGTCGCCCAGGCCTGGCTGGTGGCCACCAGTGTGGTCGGGATCGTCGACGGCGGTGGTTTCTCGTCCGACCTCGCCCGACGCCTCGGCCTGCTGGCCGGGGTCGTCGCCGTACGGTCCGGCCTGGCGTGGGCCCAGCAGTGGCTGGGCCACCGTGCCTCGGCCGCGGTGAAGTCGCAGTTGCGGACCGAGGTGATGGCGGCCCGGTTGCGCCGACCCCAGCAGGCCGGTGTCTCGCAAGGGCGGCTGGCCACCCTGGTCGGGCCGGGACTGGACGCCCTGGACGGGTGGTACGCCAAGTTCCTTCCCCAGTTGGTCCTGGGGGTGCTGGCGCCGGTCGTGGTGATCGTCATGGTCGGTCGGGTCGACCTACTGTCGGCGGTGATCATCGCGGCCACGCTGCCGTTGATCCCGCTGTTCATGGTGCTGGTCGGACTGGCCACCCAGCACCAGTTGGACCGGCGATGGCGGGCCAATGCCGTCCTGGGCCATCACTTCGCCGACCTGCTCGCCGGCCTGACCACCTTGCAGTTGTTCGGTCGGGCCCGCAGCCAAGCAGTGGGACTGGAGCGCACCGAGCGTCGCCACCGCAGCGAGACCATGCGGACCCTGCGGGTGGCTTTCCTGTCCTCGTTGGTGTTGGAGCTGTTGGCCACCCTGTCCGTCGCCCTGGTCGCCGTCACGGTCGGGCTGCGGGTGGTCGATGCCCAGTTGGCTTTGCTGCCGGCACTGTTCGTCCTGGTGTTGGCCCCGGAGGCCTTCCTGCCCCTGCGCCAGGTCGGTGCCCACTACCACGATGCTGCCGACGGCACGGCGGCCGCGAGCGAGGCGCTGGGGCTCATCGAGTCCGCCGACCCCGACCAACCCGACGACGCCCAGATCCCCACCGTGACACGGATCCAGATGTCGGGAGTGGGCACCGACCGTACGGCCGAGCTTTCGGCCGAGCTGCGCCGGGGCGAACTGACCGTGGTGACCGGGCCGTCGGGCAGCGGCAAGACGACTGCCCTTCACCTGCTGATGGGATGGTTGCAGCCGACCTCGGGTCGGATCACCCTGCACGGCGACGACGACATCGTCCTCGACCCGTCCACCGCGGCGGCCTGGCGGCGCCAGGTCGCCTGGGTCTCGCAGGACCCGGCCCTGGCCCCCGGCACCGTCGAGGACAACATCCGTTTCGGCACCCTCGCCACCCGGCAGCAGGCCCGTGAGGCCCTGGACCGCTGTGGCGGCGCCACCATCGACCTGGACCTGCTCGTCGGGGACGACGACCAGGGACTCTCGGTGGGCGAACGACGCCGCGTCGCCCTGGCCCGAGCCTTGCTCCGGGTGGAGCTGGCGGGTGCCGGATGGCTGCTGCTCGACGAGCCGACGGCTGGTCTGGATGCCGACACCGAGGCCGAGGTCATCGCCCAGCTGCCCGCTGAGCTCGGCGTCGTCCTGGTCAGTCACCGTCCCGCCGTCATCGCCGCCG